>SCSO01000119.1 GCA_004297865.1 Legionella sp. | reverse complement strand
CCCCCATGTTTTGTAACCACAAACAGAGCCAACTACCCTTAAAACCAGTATGTCCAGTTACAAAAACTCGTTTTCCATGCCAAAAATCACTCGAAACCATTATGGTTACTCCCAAATTTTCCAAGGTGCCTTCCCTTCATTCCATAAGGACTCTAGGTATACCTTGTCTCGTAAAGTATCCATTGGTTGCCAAAAGCCATGATGTTCATAAGCCATCAATTGTCCTTCTTCCGCCAAATGGTTCAATGGATATTGCTCCCAGATGCAATTATCCCCATCAATATATCTTAAGACTTCAGGAGATAAAACAAAAAATCCACCATTAATCATCCCTCCGTCACCTTTGGGTTTTTCTTTAAAATTCTTCACAAAACCATCTTCAATATCTAATGCTCCAAAACGGCCAGGGGGATATGTTGCTGTTAAAGTCGCTAATTTTCCATGGTTATTATGAAAATTTATAGTCTGGGAAATATCAATATTGCTTACACCATCACCATATGTAAAACAAAATGAATCTTCATCTTTGATGAATTCTTTAACACGAGCTAATCTACCACCGGTCATTGAATTATCACCAGTATCAACCAAAGTGACACTCCACGGCTCAGCACGCATATTATGATGCTGCACCTTGTTTTCACGCATATCAAATGTAACATCTGACATATGTAAAAAATAATTGGCAAAATATTCCTTAATCAAATAACCCTTATAACCACAACAAATTATAAAATCGGTGATATTATGAGCAGAATATTGCTTCATAATATGCCAAATAATAGGTTTACCACCGATTTCTACCATAGGTTTAGGTTTTATACTGGTTTCCTCACTAAGACGTGTACCTAAACCACCCGCAAGAATTACGGCTTTCATAGTCTACTCCATTAACTCAGTTTATTTTGAAGAAATAAAAACATCCGCAAAAAAATTGGATTCTTTTAGGCCTTGGGAAATAAAAGTTTCTTTTGCATCATTTATCATCAAAGGTGCACCACAAGCATAAACATGATACGAACTTAAATCAGGGAAATCCTCAAGAACAGCTTTGTGTACTAGACCTCTACGACCATCCCAGTGTTTATCAACTTCAGAAACAACAGGAACATAATGAACAGAACTGTATTGCTCTGCCCAATTACTTACAATATCAGTATAAAAATTTCTTGAGTTTGTCATTCCCCAATAGATATGTAGAGTTCGCTCAATTTTATTTTTAAGTAAATCTTCTACCATAGCTTTAATAGGGGCAAACCCAGTGCCACCAGCAAGAAATATGATTGGATTCGTCGCATTTCGAACGAAAAAAGTCCCCTTAGGCCCCTCTATACGCATGAGCTGATTAACTTCACAATTATTAGCCAATAAATGACTAAACTCACCTTTTGGAATTAGCTTGATATGAAGTTCAATTCCAGATGATACTGCTTGTGAGTTGGCAATTGAATAACTACGACGAATCCCATTATATATCAAATCAATGTATTGGCCGGGAAGATAATTAAATCTTTCTGTTGGGGGAATTCGTAAAAATAACGTCACAATATCGTCTGTTTTTAAATCCAGGCTGACAACCTTACAGGGCAAGGTGACGCAATCAATCCCGGCAAGCTCAGGGATATAATTTGCCAACAATTTAAGATTACTTCGGGGTGAAGAGCAGCAAGTTAATATCCTGCCGGAAGAAACAATATTTCCATGCTCATTTCTAACAATTCCGGATAATAATTCAGCAGAGCAAAGACCACAATCCCCTTTTCTACAAGAATGCTCCAAGAACAATCCATTTGATATTGCAGCATTTAACACTGTGTCGCTAGGTGAAGCCTGGAATTTAATGGATTCCGGCTGTATTTCAATCTCGTAGTTCATATAACAGCGAATATATAATTAGTTGTTTCGTGATGATAATAGCATTTTTTAAGTAAAAACCATTAAAAATTTTCATTTTAAAAAAATTGAGCGGGACTTGATAATCAGTGAACAAAACTTTTTATTATCTCGAACAAATTTAATATCTAGTAAAAAATTCATTAGACTACAATTAGCTCAGTTAAAATAATTTCCCCTGCCAGTCGCAAAATCCCCTCATATCGAGTTATACTAAACATAACTAATAAAATAGGAATCACTGCATGTCCTTAAAGGCCATGTATAACCAATACGCAGATACTTATTCTACTGCTAATCGCTTTGGGTCGATTAGTGAGAGTCATCGGGTAGCTATTGAGCAAATTGAGAAATTTTATTTGGGCCTTAAGCCTTATTATAAAGTTTTAGATTTTGGGGTTGGCGATGGTTCCTTTTTGCGCAAATTATCGCATTTAATGCCTGAGGCTGAGTTTACTGGAATTGATGTATCCTCGGAGATGTTGCGGCGTTCGCGTGAGGCTTTGACGGTTAAAACCATTGAGGCTAGTGTTGCAGAGGCTAGTAAATTTTTACCCCCTCATAGTCAAGATTTAATTCTCGCTCATTTTATTAATGCTTATATTCCTATCAATATCCTCTTCAATGAAGCACGCCTCTTAACTAGGGCTAATGGGTATTTTTCCATGATTACTACGACTTATGAGTCCTTTCCTGTGGCGCAGCAGCAATTGGCTGATTTTATTGCTCAGGATACGCTTTTAAGTAGTGTGGTTGGGCATTATTACAAATCGATTGTCAAAAATACCACGGTGGCGGCGAATTACGATGAATTGACTTTAGCTTTTAATCAGCATCAATTTGAAATTGTCGATCATCAGCGTTTAGAAATCCCCATCACCTTGAACAATATTGATGAATTAGCGCTTTTTGGAATCGAGGGCACTTGGTTTTTGAATACCTTGTCCATACGGATGTTACCTAAACATTTCTTAATCGAACGTCTCAAACGCCTCTTCACACGAATTTTTACCTTTCCTTATCATGACACGCATATAATTGATGTAGTTCTTGCAAAGAAATGATATCTTAAATTTTTATCTTAAACTGGATCCCGAGAACTAATAGCGGGAAGTAGATGGAAATTAAGCCAAGGACGAGGTGCGATAGTGATTTCTCAAGCCGTTAAAAATTATCTCCCTGAATTAAATCTGCGACAAAAACAAACCAATAATATAGTTTTTATTACTTTTTGGAGTCAGTTTGCGGTTTATGTGCTCAATACTGTACTCATTCTGTTCCTAACTCGCCCCTTACTTAATCATGGCTTAGGTTACAGTCAAGCCAAAGCTTATGCGTTTATGGGTGTGACCCAAGCCATGGGTTACTTGATGCCTATTTTAGGTGGTTACATGGCAGACAATATTGTTGGCGTTAGGCGTTCCATCCTCCTAGGCAGCATCATGTTGGCTTGTGCTTATTTATTAGTCATGCTGAGTGGATATTCGGTGAACGCTGTTGGTGACCAATTATTTATTGCCGCTTTTGCTTTTATTCCCGCCACCAATTCTTTATTAATGGGCACTGCTTCCAGTATGGTCTCGCATATTTATTCCGATGATGCAATTAAAGCTAAATCGGCGATGACTTTTTATTATATGGCCATTAACGTAGGCGCTTTGCTTGCGACCATCATAGCCCCTCCTCTGATTGAGAGTCCTTATGGTCCTCTATCAATCTTAACGATTACCTTTGTGGGTAAAGCGATTGCTGCCTTAAATTTTGCTAAACGCTATTCCATTTATGATACGGTGGTTTGGGGTCAGGATACCGTTGCTTTCTCCAAGCATGGCATATTACGTTTAACTTCTTATATCGCTGCGATTTATTGCTTAACCCTCTTTGCCTATTCGCATGTTTACATAGCCAGTACCTTAATTAGTGTCGGTTGCGCTTTAGGTATTTTTTGGTTTTTATTGAAGACCATTAATCTAAAGGGTGAGACTCGCAACAAACAATTAATCGCTTTATTATTGATTCTTGAAGCGGTAGTGTTCTTTATTATTTACAACCAAATGAACAGTACTTTGGTGTTATTTGCCGAAAACAATTCGGATCATCGTTTGTTATGGTTAAGCGTTTCACCGGCTCAATATCAAATGCTTAATCCGCTGTTGATTTTAATTATTGGCAGCCAATTACCGCGTTTTTATCGCTTTTTTTCTCGCTTTACTATTCCCTATCAATTTGCTGCAGGAACTGTTCTTGCTGGTGTAGGCTTGTTGGTTATGGCTTGGTCCGCAAATCAAGCCGTTGCAGGGATTGTGAATGGGAATTATATTGCTTTGACTTATATTTTAATTTCCATCGCTGAATTGTGGGTCAGTGCTATTGGTCTTAGCATGATTGGTTTGTATTGTGATTCCCGTGCAATTGCCTTTGCTATGGGCGTTTGGTATTTAGCCAGTTCTATGTCTAACGCTATTTCTGGTCGGCTTGCAGGATGGGTCGCTATTCCTGAAAATATTAAGTCGCCGATTGAAAGTTTACCTTATTATAAAAATTATTATTTAGTGATGGGCTTTAGTGCGTTGGCAATTGGGTTAGTGATGTGGGGAATTGCGTATTTCTTGCAGCGATATATGAGTAGGCGTGGGGTTGTGTTAGCTTGATTCATTCCCGCGCAGGTAGA
>SCSO01000118.1 GCA_004297865.1 Legionella sp. | reverse complement strand
TAGACGTACTCATCATTGGTGCTGGGGCTGCAGGCTTGATGTGCGCCATTGAAGCAGGCAAACGCGGTCGTCGTGCTGTGGTATTAGATCATGCAAATAAAGTGGGTAAAAAAATTCTCATGTCCGGCGGCGGGCGTTGTAATTTTACCAATTATTATGTGGAACCGAGCAAATATCTCTCCCACAACCCCCATTTCTGTAAATCAGCCTTAAGTCGTTATACCCAATGGGATTTTATCGAATTGGTAAAAAAACATCGTATTCCTTTCCATGAAAAAACCTTAGGGCAATTATTTTGTGATAATAAAGCGAAAGATATAGTTGAAATGCTGCTGATGGAATGTGCTCAAGTAAAGAGCCAAGTCCAATTGCATAGCAGCATAGAAAAGATTCAACAAATAGAGCAAGGATTTAAGGTGAGTACCAATCAAGGACTATATTTATGCAAATCCTTAGTCATTGCCAGTGGTGGCCTCTCCATTCCAACTATGGGCGCCAGTCCTTTTGCTTATAAAGTAGCTGCTCAATTTTCCATTCCGGTTTGGCCGACTCGCGCAGGTTTAGTGCCTTTAACTTTAGACGTCGCGGATAAAGAGCAATTGGCTGTTCTTTCAGGAATAGGGGTCGATAGTTTAATCACGACCTCACACAAGGAATTCCGCGAGGATCTTCTTTTTACCCATCGTGGTTTAAGTGGTCCAGCCATTTTGCAAATTTCTTCTTATTGGCAACCTGGGGAAAGCTTAACGATCAATTTATTACCCGAACTAGATCTACTCGACTATTTAAAATCCGCGCGCATGGACAATCCCCAAAAACAAGTGAATTCCGTTCTATGTCAGTTTTTACCCAAGCGACTTGTGGAAGTGCTCACTCCATTGGCGCTCTTGGAAAAAAAATTAGCCGATACCAGCAATGCGGAATTAGACTATTTAGCTTCACAATTCAATGCCTGGAAAATTCAACCGAATGGCACTGAAGGATATCGCACTGCTGAAGTCACTCTAGGTGGGGTGGATTGCAATGCATTGTCTTCAAAAACGATGGAGGCCAATCAAGTTCCGGGTTTATATTTTGTTGGCGAAGCTGTCGATGTGACAGGTTGGTTAGGCGGTTACAACTTCCAATGGGCATGGTCCTCAGGATGGGCTGCAGGACAAGTGGCATAAAAAAGGTGAATCTCGATTGATATGGTCTGAAGAAGCTCTTAAGATTACCCGTTAATTTGCGAATAGATAGGGACAAAGAGTCTAGCTCATGAAAAAAAAACGCATTGAAAAAATAGTAGATGTTATACCTGATGTTTTGGATAATCAGGACGATCTTGATAATCTTGATGATCTTGATGATCTTGATGATCTTAGAGAAGAGCCTAATTCAACTCCTTTGCGGGTTGTAAGCAATGATATTACCCTTGGCAATCGCGAAAATCCTGAGGAACCTCTACGATTTCACATCCAAGGCTCTTTCGCCCGTTCTCTCGCAAGCACTTTTTTTCTGGCTTATATAGCACGTAGTAACATGTCTATGCTTAACGCACCTATGGCTGCCATGACTGGTTTATCCCAAATTGCAAAAAGTATGCTAGCAATTGCTCCATTAATATCAGGTATGATGATGCCTATTCCCATCAGTTGGTTGGTACATCAAAATGGGGGTATCTATGAGATTATTCTCATGACATGCCTTTCTTCTGGGGGAATGGTGACTTTATCGACCATAGCAGCAGTGGCGGATTTAAGCAAAATTGATTCTACCAATTTGACCTACGCTGCCATATTCGTCTCCAATTTTTTTATTGGTTGTGCTACTGCCTCTACTTTTTTATTTATAGATACTTTAAAGTGGGCACCGAAAAAAAAAATGGTCCCCCCTATCCAAACGCTCTACAATTTTTTTATTGATTCAGCTAGTGTAACTACTCCTATTTTAATTCTTTACTTAAAATATTCTGGATATTTTGCTCCTTTAATAGGTTTTAGTTTTCTTAGTATTCTAGGGAGTTTTGCCGCCACCTTTTTATTTAAACCTTCACCGTATAACCAATTCAAAGAAAAATTTTCTAAAAGACAAGCGCGTATATATGCTCTTGAATATGGGCAATTAGATGAATTAATTGGTGATCAAGATACTGTCTCTTTCAAATTGATCTTAAAAGAGAATATAAATGTACTTTTTGATAGACGTGCAATTCCGCTAATTCCTACTTTCTTATCTGCATTTGGTAGTGCATGTTTTACACGTTTGATTTTGCCGCAAGTTCTAGTCGCAGGTTTTGGTTTACAACAACATGAAGCAGTCATCACTTCTTCTTTAGCTTATTTAGTAGCGATTTCTACACGTCCTATTGCTGAATTAATTATTCGGCATTGGGATAAAGAGTCTGGGGGCATTCGAGTTCATTTATTAGGATCGATACTAATGATTGCAGGAGCTTTAGCCTTAACTAATGATATTCCCAATTGGGCGTTGTACCTCAGTTTAGGTACTTTTAATATAGGCTATGGATTCAATTTAGTCACCCCTTCAAGTATTGCCATCGCTTGGTCGGTACCAACTAACTCTCTTCTCAAAGATTTTAATCCATCCAATATGTTTAGCCTTTTTGGAACCTTGGGCACTTTAGGGAGTATCTTTTTTCCTTTCCTTTTAGGATTAATGGTGGATGGAGCGGGGAAGGATGGTTATCAATATTTTTTCTATGTCATTGTTGGATTGATAGCTATATCTGCTATTACCATGCCTATCATCGACAAGCATGTTCGTGATAAAAGTTCTCTAGGGTTTTGCGGTCGTTTTGGTGCTTTTTTCACTCATAGACCGAACTTAGTCGAGGAGGAGGCTGCCCCTGTACGTCAACACGATGAGAATAGAGTGTATTTGGAGAACTTTTTCTAGTGCCACTTTGCCCACAGTCTTCCCAGATCGG
>SCSO01000117.1 GCA_004297865.1 Legionella sp. | reverse complement strand
ACTACTCCTCAGCCTGCAAATGATGAAGGTGAAGGGGTTGATGTGGGGAATGGGTTGAGAAAGTAATTTTGGGGTGTGGGTTATCGTGAACGTGCCCGGTTATTATATTGTGTAATATTCAAAGACGGGCACGAAAAAATTCGTAGGTTGGGTCACGACCCAACATACTTCTGAATGATTTCCCATAATATTTAAAGCCCGCTAACAATTTCCCGCACCAAGCCCGGACCCTTATAAATTAACCCAGTATAAACCTGCACCAATGAAGCCCCAGCATCCAATTTTTCCTGAGCTTTGGCCGCACTATCTATGCCCCCAACACCAATTAAAGTCACAGCATCACCCACATATTCTTTTAATAAACGCAAACACCGCGTGGATAAATCTTGCAGAGGTTTTCCACTTAAGCCCCCTACTTCCTGAGCTAAATGAAGATCCTTAGTTAAAGGCCTAGAAGCGGTAGTATTCGTCGCAATAATCCCGTCGATTCCCTGTTGTAAAATAATCTCTGTCATTTGTTTAACGGTCTCATCACTTTCATCAGGAGAGATTTTAACGACCAAAGGGACCAGTTTTTGATATTGATCAGCCAATTTAGACCGCTCATTACGCAATTGCGATAATAAATCAGCAAAATAGTCACCCTGTTGCAATTGCCGAAGATCTGGAGTATTTGGCGAAGAAATATTGATAGTAATGTAGGAGGCTTGTGGATAAACCTTACGTAAACAGTGCAAATAATCACTGGCTGCCTTATCCAAAGGGGTATCTTTATTCTTGCCAATATTTATCCCTAAAATTCCCGAATAAGCCGCTATTTCAACATAGCGCACTAAGGCGTCCACACCTTTATTATTAAAACCCATACGATTAATAATGGCTTCCGCTTCCGGTAAACGAAATAAACGGGGTTTGGGATTTCCTACTTGGGCAATAGGAGTAATGGTGCCAATTTCAATAAAAGAAAATCCTAATTTCGCTAGACCCGACAAATGCTCGCCGTTTTTATCCAAACCAGCGGCTAAACCGACTGGATGAGGAAAGCTTAAACCCATAGCCTTTAGACCTTTTCCCTCTGGCGCTTTACAGCACCAGGAAGGCAAATAATCCAAGGCAGTTAAGGCCAAAGAATGCGCTTTTTCGGGGTCTAATTGAAACAATAAAGGGCGAAGTGCTGAGTACATCTGAACATCCCATTAGTAAATTATTATTGCATTTCATCAAAATCAGTGTAAAATTGTACAGTTTTTATTTATTTGTAGCATTTAATACCTAATATGAGCATTTATTGTCGATTTCTCAAGGAGTTTATCCATGATTGAAGTAGTGATTCATCCAATGGATTTACGTACCTCAGACTTACCCGTTCTAGAAGAATTGTTTAACACACATTATTCTCGCTTTCTTGCTCAAGGGAAGTATGAATTAACAATAGGTAACCTGGAATATAAGGTTTTATTAACTCATCCACTATTAAGAAACTATAGCGATGCTGACGATAACATGGATGTATATTCAATTGAAGTATTAGATCCCCACTCATTAACCAATTTTAATTCCAAGGTATTAGAAAGTCTAGGAACTCTAGATCCAAATAATAATTATCAATTTAGCGAAGCCAGTGAAACTAATAACGTGTGGGTTAAAGTTATTCCCTCTACGGAAACTTCAAATGACGCAGAAGTGTATAGAGAGCATCGCTATAGTCAACGCAATCTTAAGCTACAAGTAAAACCATTAATCTCGGATATCACAGCTAATTACATCGTCATGACCAAACCGATAGGTTGCACTCTTAACTCCATTTTAGATCAGGTTAGAAGGAATACTATTAAACTCGGCATGGATGACCTTATAGAACTTACTACCGCTATCTTCAGAGCATTTAAATCGCAAGTAGCCGATTTACAATTAATTCACAATAACATCAATGGCGATAATATCTATGTTGATTTAGAAACCATGGAAGTGACTTTTGTTAATTATGAAGATGCAATAGAATTTTCTTCTATAAATTCTAATACCTCAAGCCGATTTAAAGGGGGAAATTATTTTTTTGCTCCGGAACTTTATCTGGGTAAGCCTCCCAATAAAAAATCAGATTTGTATTCTTTAGGATTAACTGTTGCAGAGATCTGGGGTGACGAATCGACCCATTATTACCCCACAACCGACGGTTCCGCTGAGCAACATCTTGAGAATTTAACCAATAGACGCTGGAAAAATCTCTTTAGGAATATGGGGCTTGCGAAAGGAATGCAAAATGATTTTTTGATGATATTAAATCGACTCGTTTCTCTAGAAGCCTCTAATCGCACTACTATTCAGGTCATCTTAAACTGCTGGTTAGAAATCGTCCAACGTTATAACCAAGACATAAGTCCTTATTTTATAGAAGAATTAGCCGGTTTAAGTTGGAGTAAAAATAAATCAACGATGTTTGCTATTTACACTCACCAAGAGCCCCCTTATCAAGATCCACCTTCTTACAACCCCTTAAAAAGCACTTCCTTTTAAGAGCTTAAAAAATATCAAATATGAATAAGTTTATTGCATAAATGCAATAATATGATACAATTGGGAGCAAAATTTACCGAGGCTCTCATGATTATCGAAGTACAAAACCTAAGTGACCAAGAACGTATTGAATTAGCTAAACTTTATCTTCCTTTAGCTCGTCGTTTACTCAAAAACGATCATAATTTGTACCTCGCTCTAGAGCATTTAGAGAATTCACGTACTTTATTAACAGGATTAGCTAATGCCGATGTTGAATTAAACTTTATTAATATCCTAACACTTTATGCTTGCTTTCTTATACAAACCAATGGAGTCCAGCTTCCCGCCGATGTTGAAATGCCCAGTTTGGATACAATAAAAAATGAGATCAACTCTAGTTTATCTGAAGCGGAGCGCACCAAAGAAACACCCTCTCTAGCGATACTTCATGCCAGTGTAATAAATCCTGAAGAAAACTTTGATGTCCGTGACTTATTAATATCTATTTATCAATACTTAGATCTCAACTTAGAAAATTCTTATAGAAATTTTCTCGCACGTTTTCATGCTCCCGCAAGCGCAGAGAATCAATTAACAGTTTTAAACGAAATGCGAGCTTTCATTTTAAACGCCATACAAGCGTCTAAAATTATTTCCGTACGTCATGGGCAGCAAAAAATACAGGAAATAATATTGCAACTGTTTAATTTGGTCCAAGAATATCTCAACAGCATGGAACCAGAACAGAGCTTCCCAGTTTATAAAGATATCATGGCATTATATGGTGTGGTTATTGGCTGTTTAAATGAAGTAAATTGTGATACCAACGAAATAGGCGAATCCTTTCGAAAACTCACTGAAAAATATCTAAGGCCTTTAATTGCTAAACTTACCCAGAAATTGAATACCCTCGATGATGATGAACAGCTTACAGCTTTTGCTAACCAATTAGACGAATACCAAAAATTTATTCCTGAATTTACAAATGCTGGTTTTGCTCCTTTTGCAGAATTTATGCAACTCAAATTAATGCATCTCAATAAATGCATTGACAAAGAAATGCAACTGCTCGCAACAGTAAATCAAAGATTAAGTAATAATGAAGTTTTACCTGCAAATGACATTAAACAATATGACGAAAAATATCGAGCCTTAGCAATACAAATTGCAAAATTAACCACTCTTACGGAAAAGTACTCAACTGATGGATTTTATTGGCAAGCATTAAACAAAAAAGCCCAATTTAAAGATCTTAATGCAGGTTTTACAAAATATTCTTTGAATAGTGAAGCTCGCACCGCTTTCTTAAAACAGCAAAAAGATGCTGCTCAAGATGAGATTAGCACCATTTGCAATCAAGAGAAGTTAGCGAGAGCCGCTGAAGCTGTTGAAGTAAAAACGATTGGCAAAATATTACCTAAACTGTATACGATCATTAAACGCTATCTCGATTTATGCGCTATTAATGAATCGTTACCAATCAACCAAGCTCATTGCGCACAAAAAGCCAAAGAAAATGCTGAGCTCTTTTTGGCACTTTATAAAAAATCCAGTGCCTTAAATAATGCTTACGCGCAATTTGCTGCAGAAATAGCTCAATTGAACGAGCAAATGGAATCTTCACCAGCCTATAAGGAAGGGATGATACTTTTGCAATACAACCAAGCTAGAAAAGATAAGACACATCCATTGATAATTCAATTTGGTCGTTCTCTTCTCGACATTTTTGATGGACGATTTAATGATGAGGCTGAAGAAAAGAGAGTCGTCGATCTATGCTGTGAAATGGCAGACAGTTATTTTAGTTTAGAGTCTATGGAAATTAATCAACGGAAAAATGAAGCATTCAAATTACTCCGTAAAGCTGCAAAATTAAATAATACATCCAGCAAAAAAGCGTGCAATAAATTAAAAGACTTGCTCGAAAAAGAATTGGTTGCTCAGACTACCGAAAATCAAACCACCATCCAAATAAAACGAGAAATAGATGCCCTTCGCAAGAGATTAAACCCACTTAGCGTGGTTATTCCTACAGAATCGGCTCCGCCTGCAGAACTCACCCCAGCAGTACAATCGGCAATACCAGGGAATACTCCATTTTCAACAACTACCCCGACTCTACCGCCTTTATTAGAACTTTTTGCAAAAATGGCTGTTCAAAGTGCTGAATCAGTGAATGCTCTGCATACTTATAGACGTCACTATGCGGACAAAATGGTCTGTAGGGCATCGTTAATGGAATTTATCTTATCTAAAAATGATGCAGAGCTAAAATTATTCAGCGCTGACGTCTTACTCGATGTGGGTTTAGGTTTGTTAAATAATTTTTATGTGACGCCATCAAATAATAATCGCTTAAAAGTATTGGAACGCCTGTTTCTCTTTGCCTCCTATAATCCACAGTTAAAGGTAGCTGGTTATTATCAACTGGCTAAATTATACGGTCATATGTCCAATAGGCATGCGGAAGCAGTTATCTATTATGAGGAAGTTGCTAAAGCAGGCGCTTCTAACCCCTTAGAAGCAGCAAAAGCTAAAATGGCATTGATTGCCTATTATAAGGATCAAGGGTTGTATGATAAAGCATTAAATCACCGAGATGTTTTAGAGCTTCGCTGCACTCATCCAAGCGAGCAACAACCTTTGCAATTAGTGCTTGATAACGTCCAAAAGATGCTCGGAGACGTTGCGTTATTAAAAGGAATTAAAGAATCTATTCCCTCGACTCCCAGTGAAATTAGCCGGTCTAAACCTAGAGAAAGCAAAAGACCGATAGTGTTTTTTGATGTTGATAACACGATATTTCGCTCTCAAGGTGACGACGATCGCTTTTATTTGGATTTAAAAGGTAACATTAGACCTGCTTTCCAAAATTTAAATGATTTTAAACAATTCTATATTGGTACGGCGAGCGCATGGCGTGATTTATTTTCTCAGATAGAAGCCATGGGTGTGGATATTGGTCTTTGCACTGCAAAACCCGAGGAGGGCAGGACAAAGTGCCCGCTTTTCGGTGATCTTATTACTAGCTTTCCCGAAGTTTTTGCTAACAATCCTCATATCATTTTCACTAACGGCGGCGATAAATATCCACCCTTATTAGCCCATTGTCGTGATAATCCTTTTAAAAAATTGAAGCGTGAATATTGCATTCTTGTTGATGATCTTCCCCATAATAAAGACCGAGTAAAAGCAGCTGGCTTTACTTTTGTGGATGTGCATGGTCTGGCTGAAAGCAAGGATCCTACGGCTTTTGAACGTTTTAAAACCATTCTATTGAATACAATTGCTGAGAAATTGCAACAGTTTAAGCAAGAAGACTATGAGAATAATCCCTTGCATGGTAGTGAATATAACTCTGATGAGGAAACTCCTGCAAATAATGCATCGACCTTGGATTTTGTAATTCCAGAGCCTGTAGTTCGTCCTCGTGTTTTAGCTAAAGCAGTTAGTTCAAATGCTAATCCAACTTTATTTTCTGCTGTACAATCGACATCCAAAGCACCTGCCACTAAGCGAAACATTGATACTGCAGAAGGCAACCCTCCCCCTGAAATTGATAATAAACGAGCTAGAGGTGCAGATCGCTTAGCCGCAACGCTTGAAGTGATTGCAGCACAAAATTCAATGTAATTAGACGTAACTCCAGGGTCGAGTAACTCATAACACACATTGTTGTGCCCAAACTCGCAACATGGCATTGCCGGATTGATGTAAGTGAAAGGGAACTTCACGTACTTCCACCCCATAATTGTCATGTTGTAATCCTAAGAGCACTGGCCCCAAACATTCTGAAGTTTTTTCTTCACGATCGATTAAAGGAAAAATGCGCACTTCTTTAGCAACTCGCGCTAATTCGCGAATCATTTGTAAATGAAACTCTACGTTTTGTTCATCTAAATCAGCAAATAAATAATGTGAACAGAGCGCTAAATCAAAAGTAAAATCAGCAAAGGGCAATTGCGAATCGCTAAGTCCTACATAACGCCCTTCTTTTTTACCTTGTGTATAATCTGCAAAAAATTTCGCCATACCCTGCTTTCTGCTGACTAATAAATTGTCTAAACCCTCTGTACGACTGAAGTCAAAAAAACGTTCTTCTGCTTTAATTTCGGCGGCCATTTCCGCGAAAATCATTAACGCTTTCGAAGATAAGGTATCTTTGTCCAAAACAAATAAAGGGTCACAACTGATCACTTCCTGATTTTTGGTTTTTTGCTGACTATTCACTGCACTGGGGCCACAACCAAATTCAAGGATTTTAGACTGAAGATCTTCTTGCGTTAAATCAAACATTTCCCGATAGTCCTCTGCACTATGCCCCCACAAAACCAATTTACGCATGCAAGAATCTCCTATAAAACTGAATTGCTCGCTAGACTATGTGATTTTTTAAAGCAGGTAAAGTCTGGTTGTAAAATTAAATTCTGGTTGCAAGATCGCTTCGATTGGGTATAGTCTTGATTATTTGTACTTGTGACAGGATCAATGCTATGCATACCGGATTGAACTTTCAATTAGGCGAAACTTATGACATGTTAAGAGACAGTGTCTATGACTTCGCTCGCAGCGAAATAGCCCCCCTCGCTGCATCAATAGATGAATCAAACGCTTTCCCTAATCACTTATGGAAAAAACTAGGGGATATGGGTTTATTAGGCATTACCGTCAGTGAAAATTATGGTGGAGCGGACATGGGTTATTTAGCGCATGCCATCGCTATGGAAGAGATTTCTCGAGCTTCAGCCTCTGTAGGGCTAAGTTACGGGGCGCATTCTAATCTATGTGTTAACCAAATTTATCTGAATGGCTCAGAGGCGCAAAAAGAAAAATACCTCCCATCCTTAATCCGTGGTGATTATGTGGGTGCGCTAGCCATGAGTGAATCCAATTCCGGCTCTGATGTAGTGAGCATGCAATTGTACGCTCGCCCTGTAGGCGATAAGTTTATTCTGAATGGCACTAAAATGTGGATCACCAATGGTCCCGATGCCGATGTCTTAGTGGTGTACGCAAAGACCGATAAAGAAGCAGGGAGTAAAGGAATTACTGCCTTTATTATTGAAAAAGGCATGCCGGGATTTAAGACTGCGCAAAAACTCGATAAACTAGGAATGCGCGGATCGAATACCTGCGAATTAGTTTTTGAAGAGTGTGAAGTCTCCCAGGCACAAGTATTAGGTCAACTCAACCAGGGCGTCAAAGTCTTGATGAGTGGTTTAGATTACGAGCGCACTATCCTTGCCGCAGGTCCTGTTGGGATTATGCAAGCTTGCATGGATGTAGTATTACCCTACGTACATGAGCGTAAACAATTTACTCAACCGATTGGCGAGTTTCAATTTATCCAAGGAAAATTAGCCGATATGTACACGGATCTTAGCGCCTCACGCGCTTATCTTTATGCGGTAGCCAAAGCTTGTGACAATGGCTTAGTCAATCGTAAAGATGCCGCTGGAGTCATTTTGTACACTGCAGAAAAAGCAACACAAATGGCATTGCAGGCGATTCAAATTTTAGGGGGTAATGGTTATATCAATGAATACCCCACGGGTCGTTTGTTACGTGATGCCAAATTATATGAAATTGGTGCTGGCACTTCGGAAATTCGAAGAATGTTAATTGGGCGTGAACTGTTTAAAGAAACTGCATAAGGAATAGGGATATGGATAAGAATGATATCGTCATTGTTGCCGCTAAAAGAACACCTATGGGTGGTATGTTAGGTCATTTTGCTGCATTAAGTGCTCCAGAATTAGGTGCAGTAGCTCATATGGCTGCCTTAGCAGAAGCGAATTTAACTCCTGCAGATATTGAAGAAGTCATTAGTGGCTGTGTTTTACAAGCGGGTATTGGTCAAGCCCCTGCACGTCAAGCAGCCATCAAAGCAGGTATTCCTACCTCTGCGGGTGCTACGACCGTTAATAAAATGTGTGGCTCGGGAATGAAAGCCGTCATGTTAGCTCATGATTTAATTCAAGCGGGTTCTGCGAATATTATTCTCGCAAGCGGAATGGAAAGCATGAGCAATGCCCCCTATTTACTTCCTAAAGCCCGTGCGGGATATCGATTAGGCCATGGTGAATTAAAAGATCATATGTTCCTTGATGGCCTTGAAGATGCTTATGATAAAGGCAAATTAATGGGGATTTTCGCAGAAGCCACTGCTAGTCATTTCCATTTTACCCGCGATCAGCAAGATGAATTTGCCATTCAATCCATGACGAAAGCACTGCAAGCTATTGATACCGGCGCTTTCGCTGATGAAATTGCTCCAGTTACTTTAAGTACTCGTAAGGGCGATGTGACTATCAGTGTTGATGAAGGTCCTGATGAAACCAAACTCACTAAAATTACCCAACTGAAACCTGCTTTCGTTACTGACGGAACCGTAACTGCAGCCAATTCCAGTTCCATTTCTGATGGTGCAGCCAGTCTTATTGTGATGAGTGCAAGCCAAGCAGAAAAACGCGGCGTAAAACCTATAGCACGTATTGTTGCGCACGCTAGCCATGCCCAAGCACCGGAATGGTTTACTACTGCTCCTGTTGATGCGATCCGTAAGGTGATGAACAAAGCAGGATGGAGCCAATCTGACGTGGATTTATACGAAATTAACGAAGCTTTTGCAGTCGTAGCCATGGCAGCTATCACACAGCTTGAATTAAATCTAGAACAGGTTAATATTCACGGCGGCGCTTGCGCCCTAGGTCATCCAATTGGCGCATCAGGTGCACGAATTTTAGTGACCTTAATTAATGCCTTAAAAAGAAAAGGCAAAAAGCGCGGCATCGCTGCTTTATGTATTGGTGGTGGTGAAGCTACTGCGATGGCGGTGGAGTTGATTTAATATACATCACTCTCTCTTCTCCCGCTTGTGGGCGTTGTTGAATAAATAGGTTTGTCATTCCCGCGAAGGCGGGAATCTATCCATAATAAAGCACGGTGCTTAACTTGTGGATGGATCCCCGCCTTCGCAGGGATGACATGTAATCAAAATTGCTTAATAAATAAGCTATTCCCTATTTATTCAACAACACCCGCTTGCGGGAGATGGGCCGAGGATGAGGATGTTAAAAAATAATAATAAAAAGGATGTACATGCAGCGACATATTTTAATTTACATACTACTTAGCATCTGTATCGTATTATTCGCAAAATACGCACACTTACTCATCGTATATATTGATACTTTTTTCGTGTACATCAATCTCAAATTAACTCCCATATTCAGCCAAACCGGCTGGGGACTCGTGATTAGAAAAACGATAGTACTTATCCTTCTCCCTATATTGATTACCGCGATACCCGCGCTTATTTATCGTGCGCTAAAAGGCAAAGACATGCCACATTTTATTGCGATTACCTGGGTCATTTGGACTGTTATTGTGTTAAGCGACATTCTAGTACGATAGGATAACATCATGGCAAAGATCATCAGTCAAATTAACACCAGCAGTTTAGAATTTAAAGAAAACCAAGAGACTATGCAAAGTCTAGTAGATGCTCTGCATAAGACAATCAAAGATCTCGCTTTAGGTGGTGATGACAAAGCGCGTGAAAGACATCAAAAATACGGCAAATTGCTTCCCCGAGAACGCTTACAACAATTACTCGATCCGGGCAGTCCTTTTCTTGAACTCTCCCAATTAGGGGCTTATGAGGTTTATAAAGACCTAGTGCCGGGAGCTGGAATTATTACCGGCATAGGACGTGTTGCTGGAATTGAATGCATGATCATCGTTAATGATCCAACCGTTAAAGGAGGTACCTATTACCCTCTAACGGTCAAAAAGCATTTACGCGCGCAAGAAATAGCCCAAAAAAATCGTTTACCCTGTATTTATTTAGTAGATTCTGGTGGCGCTTATTTACCCCATCAAGACGAAGTCTTCCCTGATCGCGATCATTTCGGACGTATTTTTTTCAATCAAGCACAAATGTCTGCGGAAAATATTCCGCAAATTGCAGTAGTCATGGGTTCTTGCACCGCAGGAGGTGCCTACGTGCCTGCAATGGCTGATGAATCCATCATGGTAAAAAACCAGGCAACTATTTTTCTGGGTGGCCCTCCCCTAGTGAAAGCTGCTACCGGTGAAGTGATCAGTGCAGAAGAATTAGGTGGCGCAGAAATTCATTGTCGTCAATCCGGTGTGGCTGATCATTATGCTGAAGATGATGCACATGCCCTACACATAGCACGTACCGCCATTAGTCATCTTAATTTTAAAAAGCCCGATAGTTTGCAACGATGCGAAACCATTGAGCCGGCTTATGATATCAGTGAACTCAACGGCATTATTCCTGCCGATCCCCGTAAACCTTTCGACATCCGCGAAATCATTGCGCGCCTGGTTGATGGCTCAGAATTTGATGAATTCAAAAGTTTATTTGGTACTACTTTAGTCTGCGGTTTTGCCCGTTTATATGGCTATCCCGTAGGCATCATTGCGAATAACGGCATACTCTTCTCTGAAAGTGCTTTAAAGGGTAGTCATTTTATAGAGCTCTGTTGCCAACGTAAAATTCCACTAATCTTTTTGCAAAATATCACCGGCTTTATGGTGGGCTCTAAATACGAAGCCTCCGGAATCGCCAAACATGGAGCAAAAATGGTTACCGCGGTAGCCAATGCCAACGTACCTAAATTTACCGTATTAGTTGGTGGAAGTTTTGGTGCAGGCAATTATGCCATGTGCGGTCGTGCTTTTAGCCCGCGATTTATTTGGTCTTGGCCCAATTCACGCATTTCCGTAATGGGTGGTGAACAGGCCGCGAACGTTTTAGCGCAAATCAATCGCGACAAACACACTAAACAAAATACCCAATGGACCAGTGAAGAGGAAGAAGAATTTAAAGCACAAATGCGTCAGCAATATGAAACTCAAGGCAACCCCTACTACGCTAGCGCCAGACTTTGGGACGATGGGGTTATTGCACCAGAGGATACTCGCAAAGTGTTAGGTTTAAGCTTATCCGCGGCGCTTAACGCCCCTATTGAACTCACACGCTTTGGCGTGTTTCGCATGTAAGGACAATCTTATGAGCGATCTACTCTATGAAATTCAAGATCATCTTTGTCTCATTACTTTAAATCGTGAAAGTAAACTCAATGCATTTGATGATCAACTGTTAATCGAGATGCAAAAACAATTTGAACAAGCCAATAATAATACTCAGGTTCGCGTCATTATTTTAAAAGCCAATGGCAAACATTTTTCTGCAGGTGCTGATTTAGCGTGGATGCAACGCATGGCGCAATTTAGCAAAGCAGAAAATTTGAAGGATGCCTTGATCTTATCGCGATTGATGCACACTATTCATCATAGCCCTAAACCCACCATTGCAATGGTACAAGGGTCCACTTTTGGTGGTGGTGCAGGCTTAGTCGCAGCATGTGATATAGGCATCGCGGCAGATAATGCCCGATTTTGTTTCTCTGAAGTGAGGTTAGGGTTAATTCCCGCCGTCATTAGCCCTTACGTGGTTAAAGCTATTGGGGAACGTACTGCTAAGGCATTGTTCATGAGCGCTGAATTATTCGATGCCCAACGTGCTTTAGCTTATAATCTAGTACATCATTGCCAGCCCGAAGATCAACTATTAAATTTCACTTTAAAATACGCAGAGCAAATTAGCCAATGCGCTCCTGAGTCCGTTCGCGCGGCTAAAAAATTGACTGAATACGTGGCACACAAAAACATTGATGAAGAATTAGGTTTTTATACTGCGAATCTCATAGCCCAAAAAAGAGTGTCCAGTGAAGGGCAAAAAGGATTACAGGCTTTTTTAAATAAAGAAACTCCCAACTGGAACTAGAGGCAAGCATGTTTAAAAAAATTCTTATCGCAAATCGTGGTGAAATCGCTTGTAGAATTATTAAAACGGCGCGTTCTATGGGAATAAGTACGGTCGCCATTTATTCCACAGCCGATCAAGATAGTTTGCATGTGCGTTCAGCAGATAGCGCTTATTGGGTGGGTGAATCCCCTGCGAAAGACAGTTATTTAAATATTAATAACATCATTCAAATTGCTAAAGAATGTGGTGCCGAAGCCGTCCATCCAGGTTATGGATTTCTCTCTGAAAATCCACAATTCGCAGCAGCTTGTGCAACGGCAGGGATAGTGTTTATTGGCCCTTCCGTATCTGCAATGGAAGCCATGGCATCTAAACAATTAGCCAAACAATTACTGGAAAAAACTAAAGTACCTCTTACTCCAGGCTATCATGGCAAAGGTCAATCAGAAAAGGAACTCTTAGCTGCCGCTAAAAAAATCGGTTTCCCAGTACTTATCAAAGCAGCGAATGGCGGCGGCGGTAAGGGTATGCGTGCGGTACATGAGGAGTCTGAATTCAGTGCTGCCTTAGCTGGCGCCAAACGCGAATCTTTAGCGAGTTTCGCTGATGATACGATGATCATTGAAAAATTAGTGCTTAATCCACGTCATGTGGAAGTACAAATTATGGCGGACCAACATGGGCAAGTCGTGCATCTTTTTGAAAGAGATTGTTCTATACAACGTCGTCATCAAAAAATCATTGAAGAAGCCCCCGCTCCTAATTTATCCGCAGGGCTTAGAAAAAAATTGGCCGAAGCGGCTTGCGAGGTAGCGCGCTCCATTAAGTATTGTGGTGCCGGCACTGTCGAGTTTTTAGTGGATGCAAAAGAACATTTCTATTTTATGGAAATGAATACCCGCCTCCAAGTTGAACATCCGGTCACCGAAATGATTACAGGTTTAGATTTAGTGGCTTGGCAACTCAAAATCGCTGCGAATGAAACCTTACCTTTAAAGCAAGATCAGATTCAAGCCCAAGGGCATGCCCTCGAATGCCGTATTTATGCTGAAGACCCTTTTAATGGTTTTATTCCATCCATAGGCCAATTGCATTTTCTCAAAGAACCCCAGGGCGAAGGAATACGCATTGATACCGGGGTAACTGTTGGCTCTGCGATTACCATGTATTATGATCCTATGATCGCAAAATTAATTGTTTGGGGACCTACACGTGAAGAAGCATTACAACGCTTACAACGTGCTTTGGGAGAATATTATATTGGCGGCGTGAAAACCAATATCCCCTTTTTACAAGCGATTTGCCATCATCCTAAATTCCTCAATACGGAATTAAGCACGGACTTTTTGACTGAGAATAGCATTGAAATGATTTCTCCCAACAAAGACCGCGCGTTATTATTAGCCATTGCTTATGATTATTGGCACACGGTAAACACCATTCGTGATCCACTCTTGCAAGATACTTTTGCTTGGCATAGACCGCAAACAGGTCACTGGACTTGGCGTTATTATAAAGACGATGTTCTCATTCAAGCGTTAGTCACCCCCATGAATAAAGAGCAATTTCGTGTGGAGCTAGGCGAGATCGAACATATCGTTAAAGTTCTTTTAAATGACGATAAGCTCAGTATTGACACACAGCAACAAAGTGAAAGAGCCATTGTTGAAAATAGAGGCGATCTCTTGACCTTCTATTCAGAGCAAGGTCAAATAACTATAGAGCGTTTTAATTGGAATAAGCTCAATATTCATACGACGAAGCATAAAAACCAATTGACCGCGCCTATGCCTGCTACCGTGGTAGCCATTTTGAAAAACATTGGCGAATCAGTTAAGGCTGGCGATCGTTTGATAGTTTTAGAAGCAATGAAAATGGAACATACCATTCATGCTCCCACCGATGGTGTGTTAAAAGATATTTTTTATGCAGTGGGTTCACAGGTGAATGAAGGGGCAGAATTACTATCCCTTGGTGAAACAGACGCTTAGGAAGAGAGAATATGGGCTATCCCACTCAGGTGTCCCTCATTGAAGTAGGTCCACGTGATGGCTTACAAAATGAAGGGGCTTTCGTAGCCAGCGATAAAAAAATTGAATTCATTAACCTCTTAAGTCACACCGGCTTGG
>SCSO01000116.1 GCA_004297865.1 Legionella sp. | reverse complement strand
ACCTTGAGTTATTGCTGGCTGAGGATTAAACCATCGCACCCACCATTGATAGTAATCTTTTCCCGTGAGTTGTTTGAGTTGCAAACCAGGTGATTTTAATTTGCTTTCAATCTGCGCCAAGACTTCTTGATGTTCCAAAAGTGCTTGCTCTCGTGTAGTTTTAACTTGTTTATATTGACGATAAAATAAAACACGAATACGACGTCTACGCCCTCGATAAGGCATGTCTGTTTTAGGATCTAAAAATAGCCCCTCTGACCTTACCATCTTAGTGAATAGATCATCTAGTCTAGCAATGTAATCTTGAGTAAAAGGTGTTTGAGCGATCGTTGGGTCGATGTTTTGGGTAATATGATTTAAAACTGGCTTTAAGCAGAACTCATCATTTACGAACATTTGCATTACCCAAGGATCATTTAAATGTAAGGGTACAACTGCAGCGAAAGTATCACGGATTTTATTAAAGACTGATTCCAAATGCTCAGGGGATGCAGCTTCAGCAGGTATGCTTGCCAATTCAAATCCTGAGCCAATACTGATTCCATCATTTAATAAAAAGAGATTTTCTTCATCACAAAAATCAACTACAGCCAGTTGATCCGGCAATGAAGGATAAGAGGTGGTGTACCCTGCTTTAATTTCATTTTCGGTAATTGCAATAGTACTTTTAGGACCTAATAGCCAGTTGCTAGCCTCATTAAACAATCGCTTCATCTTATCCCCCTTAATATTGCTCTGATGCCAAGGCAAACTGGTTTTGTTTGTAGAGGAAAAATCCCGTGGTATACCCAGGTTTAAGCAATTGCTCATCACCAATTAAAGCCACATGTGGAAACACATAAATTGGAATTTGTGGGTTATCCATTGGCTTAAATAAATTTTGGATTTCATTGGATGCATCCCGGGTATACCCCTCGTAATTAACTGGTTTAGTTATGGTTCGTTTTACAGACCAGCTGTGTGTGGGTTCATTAATGCTTTGTTGATAGAGTTGACTCACTGTTAACCCCCCTTCTGGAATTGCATTTGAGGCAACAATTGAAGAAGTACAGGCACATAATGTGAGTGTGCTACCTAAGACTAAAATCATGTGTAGTTTGTTGTGAATGGCCATAATCTAATACTCTCCCGTTCGCTTCTTTATCGAGGTTAATGGTTTGGGTTAAATGAAATGAAAATTGATTGGGTCTATATCCTGATTTGTAGGCAACGCTGGCTGGAACAAAGACCATATCAAAACTGCCTTGAATCCTTTTCTCTAGCCAATCCGCTGCTTTAACTGATCCTTGAGATAATGCACCTCCCAAAGCGTATTTCCCCATAGAGCCTGTAGGTGTGCCTGTCGCACCGTTTTCATTCGCGCTGTAGGTCATTTGCCATTGGGACAGAGCATTCCCAAACCCTTTAACCCCGTCAGAGGCAATCATCGCAGTTAAGACACGCGGGGCATTGGTAAAGTACTGTCCTTTAATACAGGGATTTCCAAATTCAGTGGTCAGGTAACCTATGCTTTCGTTATTGATCATCTCTGCTGTTCCATTCATTTGCTCTTTGCCGACTGTTACAAAATGGCCATCATCAAACACAAATAAAGCAGAGGTAACATAAGCGCGGGCACAGCTGATGTTGTCTAGAAACGACCCCACGCCTATGGCATAGCCATTTACTTTCATGCCCGAAATATTAGGTGGTAAAGCAATTCCATTAGCAGCCATTAAATCACCTCGATTTATGATTGCAGAAAAGGGAAATAGTGGTTGCATTAACTTTCCTTCTACAGGCACCTCACCGATTAAAGCCGATAATAAGGTTGTATGCCCCAGATCTGATCCTGCTGGTATGGTGTAATAAGGAATGGATTTTTTTTCTTCGGTTTTGTTTTGATTTACTTTCACCTTTTCAGTTAATGACTTACGTTTGTTATTCAATTTCTCCCAATAGGCTAGCTCAGCTGGATTGCTTTCATGGTTCATAAGCAATTGGTCAATGTCTTTTATACCGGTCACCTTACTTTGGGATTTAGGTGATTCGTCATCAATAGAATAAGATTGTGTATCCTGAGGTGATACTTGAGTTGATTTAATCTCTGCAATTTGTTCTTTTAAAGCATCAAGCTCTTTTGTCACTTCTGGATTACTGGTTTGTGGTAATTTATTACTTTCCTCATTTTGCTCTTTAAGAGTTTTATTCTCAGTTTCTAAATTGGCTAGTTTCTTTTCAGTCTCCTGCAACCTAGCAGCCACATCACGAATATTGTCATTGAACTGACTTGCTATCGCTTCATTAATGTTATTTGGATCTTTATGTTTCTCATCAGCTACAGGCGTGCGATGAGAGCTATTCATTAAGATTAAAGCAGCCACACCAACCACAGCACCTGTTAATACTTTCAATCCGGCATTTTTTTTCATCTCACATACTCCCTACCTGTAGCAAACGCTTCATTAAAGGGTCTGTCTGAAACTAAAAATAAGGTGGTTGTGTCTTCCCTGCCTCTGGGTGCTAATGTATTAGTAGGATAAAAAGTAGCCGTTTGCCAATTGCCCACCATTCGGCGAGGGTCAATAATTACTTCCTTATTTAACAAGTTTTTTAATTCAACCGCAGTCACATAAAAAGAACCTCCATGCCATGAAATTAACGGACGGGCTTCAATACTGGCTCCATAAAGGAGACTAATTTGTTTTCTAGTTTGCATTGGAATACGACTCACACCCTCTGGGATCACCAAAAGCCTTTGTGGTGCGTAAAGGGATTGAATTGCAAAACGGGTCAGCGAAATAGCATTCATATCGAAACTATTAGCTGTCTCTGGTGTGACTGTAGATTCTTCTTTATCCTCCAACACAATTTCTACAGGTTTATTAGCAGAAACTTTTTCATTAGCTGATAAAGTGAGAATAATCACTTCCCCATAAGGCATGAGCTGAACCAACAGCCGCTTGTTCTCAAACGACTCTTTTCCTTTGAGGTACAGTGCATCTTGAACTTTTAATACTGATATTTTATCGCCCGCCTCATTGTCTATAATGCTGACAGCAAGAGGGAATCGAATAATTCGTTCTTCGTTTAAGGAAATAGTTAAATGGATGGGTGTTTTATCCCACAAGATATGTTCAACATCTAAAGCAAAAATCTGAACATTCCCAAGTAAACTAATTAATGCGAGCAGGTATTTAAATTTTGTCATGTGGTTTCTCCTCTAACACAGTTGCCAATAAGTCTTGGACTAAGAGTTCTGGTTGGGTGTAACCATCCAAAGCTAATTGAAAGGGATTTTGTAAACGAGATAAGTTCAACTTAACAACGCGCACATGGTAATCAACTACCTTGTCAGCAATAACCATGGGACTTTTATCATTAAGTCTTTGTGTTATGCGTAGTACTAGATGAACTTCCCAAGTGTTATTTCCTATGACCTTCACATCATTACTTTCCATAAAGCGATAAAGACTAGCTACTTGAGTCCGATTAAAGAGTTGTGCGTCTTTGTAAGCAGTGAGGGTTTGCTCCATTAGGAGTCTATGTCGGGGTGTAAAATAGTAGTGAAAGCTTGCAAGATTATTAGTGAATTCACTTTTTCCCGTTTTTGACCAGGTATTCAGTGTAGGAATTAAAGTCGCTACAAAGCCTTGCACGTACTCACTAGGAACTTGCTCTGCTTTCATTAATCCACCGTTGGTTGCCATACCAGGGGTTAACCAAAATTCATAACGTTTTGGAGCGGTGGCTAAGGTGATAGTTAGTCCAAACACAATCAGCACCAGTATGATTACAAAAGTGAGCAAGAGGCGATTGAGATGATTCAGACTGTCGATTTTTTTCCAGTAATTAAACATGAGATTCACCTATTAATTTGGATTTAAGCCATAAGCCTTTATGAGAAAGGTAAGGTGAAGTCCTTATTCCCCAGCGTACAAAAAGCATGATGGTTTGCTTCATCAAATAGCCATGAGGTTTGCCCGCTTTTAATCGAGCAACCCGTTTAGGACAAACCGTTATAGACACAACAAAACCCACCAAAAACCCGACACAACCAAAAGCCAGCGGGTAACCTAGAAAAAGTCCAATTAAAGTAAACAAAAGACTCGTTAACGGAGTTGCTACTACAACTATCCAAAATAATTCACGAAGGCTTAATCCTTTATAAGCCTCGTAATCATGAGATAAATGGCGAGATGACGG
>SCSO01000115.1 GCA_004297865.1 Legionella sp. | reverse complement strand
TCTAACATGCGTTTTTCCGCAATGCAGGAGGACCCTTTGCTGCGATCGATATTAGACACAGTACCAGAGCCAATAATTGTGCCCGCACCAAGAATTCGGGTTTTGGCCGCATGTTGAATGAGTTCTGGAAATGAAAACGTCATGTCCACGCCAGCATTGGGTTGACCAAATACTTCCCCATTTAAAACGCTGCGTAAGGGTAAATGCACACGTCCATCAGCCCAATGTTTGCCCAATTCATCCGGAGTAATAGCCACTGGGGAAAAACTGCTCGCAGGTTTGGATTGAAAAAAACCAAATCCTTTCGCTATTTCGTCAGGAATTAAATTTCTTAAAGACACATCATTGACCAACATCAACAATTTAATGTGCTTTAGAGCTTCTTCTTTATTGCAGGCCATAGGCACGTCATCGGTAATAACAGCAACCTCAGCTTCAAAATCAATGCCATAAGCTTCATCCATGGCGATAATAGGATCATAAGGTCCCAAGAAACCGTCGGAGCCTCCTTGATACATTAAAGGATCGGTCCAGAAATTGTCTGGCATTTCTGCACCCCGAGCTTTACGCACTAATTCCACATGGTTAACATAGGCGCTGCCATCTGCCCACTGATAAGCTCGCGGTAGCGGTGAGCTGCACTGCTGTGGGTCAAAAGGAAAAGCTTCTTTTAATTGTTGATCGTTTAATTGTTGATAGACCTTTTGTAATTCGGGCTCCACTTTTTGCCAATGATCGAGCGCGTTTTGCAAAGTGGGGGCCAAATGTGGCACTTTGATGGCCTGAGTTAAATCGCAGTTAACCACGCATAATTCACCATCTCTACAGGTATTAGATTTTAAACTTGCAAGTTTCATGTGGCTCTCTTTATTTAAAATTTAACCGACATCTTTTAAAGTTCCACGACGCACTTGATCACGTTCAATGGCTTCAAAAAGAGCTTGGAAGTTTCCTTCACCAAAACCTTGGTTTCCTTTACGTTGAATAATTTCAAAGAAAACTGGGCCAAAGATATTTTCGGTAAAGATTTGTAGTAATAATCCAGACTTAGGATCGATCTCTCCATCCATTAGTATTTTTTCTTTGTTTAATTCGCTGATAGGCTCTTGGTGCCAAGGTAAGCGTTGATCTAACATTTCATAATAGGTATCAGGAACATCCAGGAACTTAACGCCTTGACCTCTTAAGCTATTAACGGTTTTGTAAATGTTTTCAGTCGTGAGAGCGATGTGCTGAATGCCTTCGCCTTGATACTCATGGAGAAATTCTTCAATTTGCGAATGATCATCTTTGGATTCATTTAAAGGAATTTTAATCTTACCGCATGGGCTGCCAAGAGCACGACTGACCAGTCCAGTCATCTTACCTTTAATATTAAAGAAACGAATTTCTTCAAAATTAAAAATGGTTTCATAAAATTGCGCCCATTTATCCATATTGCCGCGAAAGACATTATGCGTTAAATGATCGATATCGACGAGCCCATTTCCAAAAGCATTAGGCGAATTATGTCTATTCCATTCTTTAGCGAAAGGCTGGTGTGTTTCATCTACAAAATAAATAACACTTCCACCTATGCCTTGAATGCCAGGAAGACCATGTTGTGCGTCTGGACAATCGACGAAAGCAGTGGCGCCATGTGATGTTGCATATAAAAAGGCAGCTTCTGCATCTTTCACTTTAAAACCCATAGCACAAGCACCGGCACCATGAGTTTTTGCATGCACTTCTGCTTGGCAATGCGGAGCAGCATTAACGATGAATTGAATGTTGCCTTGTTGATAGAGGGTGATGTCTTGGTTTTTGTGGGTGGCTACTTCGCTAAATCCCATTTCCAAGAATTGTTTTTGTAATTTATTTTTATCGGGGCCGGAAAATTCTAAAAAGGCAAATCCATCTAATCCACAAGGGTTATCTCTTTGCATCGTTCTACTCCTTTCATGCAGGGGAAATTCATTTCCTTCGGTCCGCGAGTTGTTCGCGGGGTCCAGTTTGCCCCTTTCTGGATACCGCGGACAAGCCGCGGTACGTAGGGCGGTTCATAATGGCTGAATCAAAAACAATCCATCTGCAATAGGTAATAAACTGACAAAAACGCGCGCATCATTTTGAATGAAATCGTTTAATTTACGAATTTCTCGAGTTTGTGCACGAGTGTCTTCTTCATTCACTACATTGCCATCCCAAAAAATATTATCTATGGCAATAATACCTCGTGGATTGATCAATTGCAGAGCGAGCTCATAATACTGAAGATAATTGGTTTTGTCTGCATCGATAAAAATAAAGTCGAATTTTTTTGCCCATCCGTCATTAATTAAGGCATACATACTTTCTAATGCAGGCCCTAAACGTAATTGGATTTTGTGATCTTGTTTGGCTTCTTCCCAAAAAGGAAAGGCTTTACTCGTCCATTCTTCACTTACGTCGAGGGT
>SCSO01000497.1 GCA_004297865.1 Legionella sp. | reverse complement strand
TAAATGGAGTAGACCAGCAGCAACCGCCATTGTCTATCTTCTGTGCTTTTAGTTAGACCAATTGTCATCTACTAATCCATTAGTATCGAAGGTTTATTTATAATATAAGCATAGTTTAGATATAGACGCTAGAAGCCTAGTACTTCCATAATTTAAAAGTATTCCATAATTGCATTGCTTCCGTGGACCCACTGTCTTTGGCTTTACCAATCCATTCTTTAGCACGGTGCATGTTTTTTTTGACGCCAGTGCCTTGCAGATAAAGCATGCCTAAATTGATTTGTGCTAATACATAACCTTGATCTGCTGATTTTTTAAACCATGCTAGTGCTTTTTCATTATTTTTGAGGCCACTAGCCTCATTAGAGTACAGTAAACCTAAATTATTCTGTGCCATGGGGAAGCCCAATTCGGCGGCCTGTGTATACCAATACAAGGCTTGTTGGAAATTTTGTTTAGTGCCCTCTCCCCGTTCGTACAAATAGCCTAAATTATTTAAAGCCTTAACATTTCCCTGTTCAGCTGCCTTTTTAAACCAATAAAGGGCACGTTCAGAATCCTTAACGGAAGGTTCACCCTCCATGTACAAAACGCCTAAATTAGTTTGAGCTAAGGCTGAACCATTTAAAGCTGCTTTGGTATACCATTGTATTGCTGCATTCAAATCTTTAGGAATTTCATCACCGCGTTCATAAATGACGGCTAAGTTATTTTGTGCATCCAAATCGCCTTGATTGGCTGCTTTGAGAAACCAAAAGACGGCTTGTTGTATGTCTTTAGGCATTCCATTGCCATTCATATAGAGCACGGCCAAATTGTATTGACCTTCAGCATTACCCTTTTCTGCTGCTTTATGATACCAAGCACCCGCTTGCTTATAGTCTTTGGGCACTCCATGGCCATTTTCATAGATAATTCCTAGATTATTTTGACTCAGAGCAAACCCTT
>SCSO01000114.1 GCA_004297865.1 Legionella sp. | reverse complement strand
GTGCCAATGATGCTCATTTGTTCTACGGGCATGGGACGGATAATGCTTGGGATGACATGCATTCCCTGATTCTTCGCAGCCTCCACTTGCCTTATGATCTTGACCCGCAAATGCTAAATGCCCGCGTAACAGCCAGTGAGAAGAAATACTTATCGCAGCAGTTGGAAAAGCGCATCCATCATCGCGTGCCTGTGCCTTATCTTATTAAAGAAGCTTATTTTTACGATCTCCCTTTTTATGTTGATGAACGCGTATTAATTCCCCGCTCCCCAATTGCCGAGTTGATAGGTAATCATTTTTCGCCCTGGATTGAAGAAGACCAGGTAGAGCGCATTTTGGATTTATGTACAGGAAGTGCCTGTATTGCAATTGCTTGCTGCTATGCATTCCCTGATGCCCAAGTAGATGCAGTGGACATTTCCAGCGAGGCCCTAGCAGTGGCCGAAATCAATCGGGAGAACTTGGAAGTAGAAGAGCAATTGACCCTGATTGAATCGGATTGCTTTGCTAAAGTACCTCATGTGCAATACGATGTCATCGTTACCAATCCTCCTTATGTGGGCAAGGAAGAAATGCAAACCTTGCCAGATGAATATCGTCATGAACCCGTCTTGGCATTAGAAACTACTAAGAATGGCTTAGCAATTGTTGAAAAAATTCTAAATAACGCCCATGCTTACCTAAGTGATCATGGAATCTTGATTGTAGAAGTAGGCAATAGCGAAGAAGCCTTATGTGAAGCCTACCCGCAAGTGCCCTTTACTTGGTTGGAAATGGCTAATGGCGGTCAGGGTGTGTTTTTATTAACCAAACAACAGTTAGAAGAATATTTTAGCTAAGTGAGCGCGAATGTCAGGAAATACCTTTGGCCGTTTATTTTGCGTGACTACCTTTGGCGAAAGCCATGGGCCGGCCATTGGCTGCGTGGTGGATGGCTGTCCCCCGGGAATGCCGCTCGCTGAAGACGATATACAGCCTTTTCTTGATAAACGTAAACCTGGTCAATCCAAATACACCACTCAACGAAGAGAAGAGGATAAAGTACAGATCCTTTCTGGAGTGTTTGCCGGCAAGACCACCGGGGCTCCCATCACCTTAATCATACCGAATACCGATCAACGTTCCAGTGATTATGAAGACATAAAAGGGCTTTTTCGCCCAGGTCACGCGGATTTTACTTACCATCATAAATACGGTCATCGCGATTATCGCGGGGGCGGGCGTTCTTCTGCACGGGAAACTGCAGCACGAGTGGCTGCGGGCGCTATTGCGCGCTTGTATTTACACCAACATTTGCAGATTGAGATTGTAGGTTATTTACAACAAATGGGTGATGTGGTTTTGCAATTTGAAGATGAAGCGCAAATTGAGCAAAATCCTTTTTTCTGTCCTAATGATAAACAAATTACTGAGCTGGCTGATTATATTGAACGATTAAGACGACAAGGGGATTCTGCCGGAGCTCGCGTCAATGTCTTTGCTCGCGGAGTGCCAGTTGGTTTAGGTGATCCAGTATTTGATAAATTAGATGCCACTTTAGCTGCTGCAATGATGTCCATAAACGCAGTGAAAGGGGTAGAAATTGGTACAGGCTTTGCGTCGGTCAGTCAACTCGGTAGCGTTCATCGCGATCAGATGTCAGCTAAAGGATTTTTAAGTAACAATGCCGGGGGTGTCTTAGGAGGTATTTCGACCGGGCAAACGATTGAAGTCAGTATGGCTTTAAAACCCACTTCGAGTATTACTACTCCAGGTCAAACCATTACGATTGAAGGTAAAGAAACCACCGTCGTCACCAAAGGACGCCATGATCCTTGTGTAGGAATTCGAGCAGTTCCTATTGCTGAAGCGATGATGGCCTTGGTACTGATGGATCATTATTTACGACATAAAGCACAGTGCATGTAAACTTATTAAGAGGCAATCCATGAGTAAAAAATTAAACGTAGCTATAGTAGGAGCCACGGGGGTGGTTGGAGAGACTTTTATTCGTGTTTTAGAAGAAAGGAAATTTCCCATTGAGAATCTTTATCCTTTAGCCAGTGCCCGTTCAGCCGGTAATCTAATTACTTTTAAGAATAAGCAATTGGAAGTGGAAGACTTAGCAGAATTTGATTTTAGCCGCGCCGATTTGGCGTTGTTTTCTGCCGGCAGTGACATTGCTGAACTATATGCTCCTAAAGCGGTGGCCGCGGGTTGCGTAGTGATTGATAATTCGGCCTGTTTTCGATATGACAATGAGATCCCTTTAATCGTACCAGAAGTGAATGCCCATCGCATTGGCGACTACAAAAAACGCGGAATTATTGCGAACCCTAATTGCTCCACCATTCAAATGGTAGTGGCTTTAAAACCTATTTATGATGCCGTGGGGATTTCTCGTATTAATGTGGCCACTTATCAGTCTGTTTCTGGTACTGGCAAAGAAGCCATTAGTGAATTAATCGCGCAAGTGAGTGATTTATTGAATGGACGTCCGGCTAAAGTGGAAGTGTACCCGCAGCAGATTGCTTTTAATGCCTTTCCCCATATCGATAAATTTGAGGAAAATGGTTACACCCGCGAAGAAATGAAAATGGTCTGGGAAACTCATAAAATCATGGAAGACGAAACCATTATGATTAATCCCACGGCAGTACGCGTACCTGTACTTTATGGGCACTCTGAAGCTATTCATTTGGAATTGAAAAAACCCTTGACCGCGGAGAAGGCTCGTGCTTTATTAGCCAAAGCACCTGGAGTAAAAGTCGTTGATAATATTGGGAAATTAAGTTACCCCACGGCTCTAAAAGATGCCGTAGGTCACGATGAGGTCTTTGTCGGTCGTATTCGCCAAGACATATCCCATCCTACAGGTTTAAATTTATGGGTGGTTGCTGATAATATTCGTAAGGGTGCTGCAACCAATGCAGTGCAAATTGCTGAAATATTGCAAAAAGAATATTTATAACCTGGTTGGGTAAAAAATACCCAATTTCACCTGTTTTAGGTGTATAATTTGTGTATGAGCATTAATTATCGAGAACCTCAAGGCTCTATGCTGGTTGAAGAAACCAGCTCCATGGATAGAGAGCGTCGTATAGCCGAGCAAGACGGTCATCGTCGTTTAGCCCGGGTGCATGCTCGTGAGCATTCAGAAGAGACAGTGCATAGCGCTCCAGAAGGGGAATTGCAAAATGGCATTTTGCAGCACCCTGATCTGAATAGTCAGCGCTATGACGGTGTTGATCCTAATCTAAATCCAGAACCTCCATTAAACACGGATGCCCGCCGTGAATTTGATAATGAAAAACGAGAGCAGGACAAAGAAAAACAACTGCGCTTAGGAAACATGCCTAAATTTAGTTCCGCTCCGACTCCTAAAATGGGAGGCTAAGCCATGACTATTGCCTATGACATCATCAGTCGGCGCATGCCTGATTTTGCGGCTTACCAACGTGCAGGCGAATCCTTAGACGATATTGATGAATATGGATTTACCCCCTTAATTGAATGCGTCATTACTCGCCAACGTAAAATTGCAGAAGAGTTGTTACGGCATAAAGTCGATGTCAATAAACCTGATGTCACCGGACGCACTCCATTGCATTGGGCCGTGGACTATAACGATTTAGAATTGAGTCGGTTATTTTTACAATATGGTGCAGATCCAAATGCCTATACCCGCAACGGTTTATCTGTTTTAGTGTATCCGGTTTTGCGCGGTCAAGATCCTTTAAAACAATTATTGTATCAGCATGGTGCCAAGTTGGATTTTGCTTTGGACTTTATCAATGCCAAACTGCTAGGTCATCGTTTTGAATTAAAAGGTGATGTGGACATCATCAATACCAAAGGCGAATTTATTGAATTAGATTATGAAGGATTTATTCTTGAATTTACCGTAGCCGTGATTAAAGATTCCTTGCGTCGATTTACCAGTAGTTATTCCACTCGGCATTTACGGGAATATTATGCTTTTGTTCACCACATCATGGATGCCTTTAATCATGCTGCAGAATTATTAAAGTTACAGCATCAACCGCAGCTTTCTGCGGAACATCGTAAACGGCTAGCACAATTACTCAAATCACCTATGCTCATTCTTCCAGCTGCCAGTCGCGGACATGCTCTGTGTTTTGTGCGTTATCAAAATTGGTGGGCGAAGATTGATAGAGGCGAGAATAGTTTGCAAGAGGGCAGTGTGAACATTTATCACATGACTAGGCCGGAAATGCTCAATGTGGATTTTATAGAAAACTTTCTATTTAAAAAGCAAAGTAGACGTTATTTCCATCAACAGATTAATCAACAATTGGGTTTACTGCCACGCGCAAAAATTCCTCTGAGTTCGCAGGTTAGTGGGAACTGTTCTTGGGCCAATGTGCAAGCAGTTTTACCGGTGGCTTATGTGATGCAAACTTTAGATATGGTACAGGAAATTGAGATTGACCCTGCTTTGCATTTATATGATGAATGGATGGAATGGGATAAAGACAGAGCTCTAGATGAATGTATTCAACGATTTTATTTAGTCACACGAGAACGGAAAGCTAGTATAGCTGCGATGTTGGGCGGTGTTCTATTCCAAGCTTGTAATCATGGGAAAAAGAAAGATGTCGACCGCGCAGAAAAAATTCTGCACATTCTGACCCTGCCAGATTATTCCTATATTTTAAATAGTTATTTAGAAGCCTATTGCATTAAACGTTTAACCAAACGCGGCAATAATCTCTTAAAATTATTGGATGATTGTGGGGTGAATCCGAATATTGGTGTGAATCCGGTGGCGACGGGGTTGGAGTAATTGCCTGACGTACCGGGGGTGAGGTCCTGTATTACGACTTCGTCTAATACAGGCTACCCTCTATTGATATTTTCTTATGACTTTTGACTAGCAAACCATTTATTCAACTCACGGATTACCGCTTGCTTCTCATAATGAGCTCCTAAACGCTTTCTTATGATTTGAATGTTTTCATCGGCTAACTCAGCAGCTAAATAAGAGGGAAATGAATGCTGATAAAATGAACTGGATGCGTCTCTTAAAAATCGTCGCATTTCTGTTACCAACGAATCGAGTTCATCTTGAGCTTGAATGGTTTCTATAAACTGTTGAGCATTATCTAAGCTTCTTTCCATTTGACGAATAGCATTCAAAAAGCCCGCACTATTTCTTCGCGCAGCATTCTTAGATGCCTTGTTCTCTTTAGGCGCGTGGTATTCACGATATTTACCTTCAGCTTGCACTACCGCCTCTTGAATGGTGATAACTATAGCGGGTTTACTACCTTTCTCTTTACTTGCTTTAGCAGGACTAGCAGCTTTGGTGGGTTTTGCTGTATCCGTTTTTTTAGTGGCTTTCGCTTTAGTGCTTTCTTGTTTTTTTACTGATTGAGTTGCAGTCGCTTTTGTTTCCTTCTTGGGCGATTTCTCAGTAGCAGTCATTTTAGGACTCGTCTTCTTAGCATTCTCAGAAGTATTCTCTTTCACAGATTTTTTAGAACTCGTTGGTTTTTGTGAAGTAGTTGACTGTGTATCCTTTTTCATTGTTTCTCCATGTTATCGTTTGACTGCACGCAAAATAAATTATAAACATGAAATGGGGAAAAAGTGTAATTTATGAAGCGGTTAAGTAGGTTTTGTGATTTATTTTAGTTGCCTTGTTTAATGAATTGGTCAAAGTGATTGTTTTGAGAGCGTTAGTTTTTTATAATCACCGCGATCTATAACTATAAATAAGGCGGTACTGTGATGAATAAGTGTTTGTTAATTGCGGCAGGCAGTTTATTGGCAATGAGTGCACAAGCCCAACAATCTTGGTGCGGTTTTAAAGATTATTTTCGTATAAACGATGAAAATCATCCTAATGTGTTTATCGTTAGCGGTGCTAGTGATGCGGACATCGTTCTGCAATCTGTAGGACCTAAAAGCTTCCTGTTACTCGACAATGGACAATGCACTTCTGGATTTGCGCATGTCACTATAGGTTATGACGCTAACCATTATTGTGTTTTAGATATTAAAGATGGTCCTTGGATGATGCATCCATCAGTGAAAGCAAGTTGTAATGGTCTAAATTACATAGGCACTCGTTATGATGGTATAGGTAGTTTCTCTTACTCGATTGACTTGGATTAAGCGAAGTTTCATATTTGTCATTCCCGCAGTAGCGGGAATGACAAAATTCAATTACTTTTCTGTAGATTCTTTAGCAACTTGTGGTTCTCTTTTCTTAGCATTTTCATTTTTACCAGAAGCCCCACGATTACCTTGCCCAGATGATTGATTTGGATTTCGTTTACGCTGATTAGGATTCGTATTCGTATTCGAACTCGTACTCGTATTGGTATTTGCATTAGGATTGGTATTGGTATTGCTTGACGCATTGCGGTGGTGATTACCACTAGGTCTACGACGACGGTTCCCACTTTGTCTTCTATCACCTTGACTACGTTGCTGAGAAGCAGGACGTTGATTGTTTCCTTGACGGCTTTGCGTGGGTTTGCCTTGCTCAGTCGTACTAGGAGTAGTAGAAGCAGGGCCACCGAATAAGCTCTTCCACAAACGTTTAATGAAGTTATTTTGTGGTTGCTTAACCTGATGTTGATCAGCAAAAGATTTAACTGCAGGCTCATCATTTACAACAACTTCATGAGTGACCGCTGCGTAGGCTAATTCGGGTTGTTGAATTAAAGAGTAACTGGGTTTTTTCGATTTACCTACATTATCCTCTTTTAAGCGCGAAATAGAATATTGTGGGGATTGCATGAAGGTATTGGCAATAATTACTACAGAGACAGTATGACGCTTTTCAATATCACGAATGAAATCACGTTTTTCATTCATGATGAAAGTAGCCATTTCTGGAGGCAATTGTACTTGAATTTCTGCGGTCTTATCCTTTAAAGCTTCTTCTTCAATCAAACGGATGATAGACAAACCATTGGATTGAATGTTACGAACAGTACCCCGGCCTTCGCAACGCGGGCACACTTCTTGGGATGATTCACCCAAAGAGAGTCGTAAACGTTGACGCGACATTTCCAACAAACCAAAGCGGGAAATACGGCCTACTTGGATACGTGCACGATCGGCTTGCAAGGCTTCTTTTAAACGATTTTCTACATCACGTTGATTTTTACTAGAGCCCATATCAATAAAGTCGATGACTACTAGACCACCTAGATCGCGAAGACGTAATTGACGTGCAATTTCATCCGCGGCTTCCAGGTTAGTGTTGAGGGCGGTCGCTTCAATATCAGAACCGCCAGTGGCTTTAGCAGAGTTGACGTCAATAGAAACTAAAGCTTCGGTACGGTCAATGACTAAAGCACCACCGGAAGGCAACATCACTTGACGTTGGTAAGCGGTTTCAATTTGGCTCTCAATGAGATAAAAATTGAATAAAGGAACGCTGCTGTTGTAAAGCTGTAAATTGGGTAAAAATTCGGGCTTAACACGTTCGATGTACTGTCTTGCTTTAATATATGAAATTTGGTCATCGATAATAATTTGTTTAACCGATTTACGTAAATTATCACGAATCGAACGAATAATGACATCGCCTTCTTGATGAATTAAGCAAGGGGCCATTTCAGTGTTGTAGGCTTGTTGAATGGATTGCCATTGGTTAACCAACATATTTAAGTCGTCTTGTAACTCTTCTTGACTCTTGCCTACACCCGCGGTACGAATAATCAGGCCCATATCCTCTGGAAGAGTGAGGGCGTTTAAGGTTTCACGTAACTCATCACGCTCATCTCCTTCTATCCGTCGAGAAATACCACCTGAACGAGGATTGTTAGGCATTAACACCAAATAACAACCTGCAAGTGTGATAAAGGTGGTCAGAGCAGCACCTTTGTTGCCACGCTCTTCTTTATCGACCTGAATTAATAATTGCTGGCCTTCGCGAATTAAGGAAGTGATAGGGGGTTTTTCATCGCCAAACTCTTCTGGATTACGGCTTAAGTACTCTGGCGCGATTTCTTTAAGCGGTAAAAACCCTTGACGTTTGGATCCGTATTCTACGAATACTGCATCTAAACTAGGTTCTCTTCGTGTGACTACCGCACTGTAAATACTGCCTTTTTTCTTCACTTCGCCTGGACATTCAATATCCAAGTCGAATAATTGATTATCTTTTATCAGGGCAACACGGACCTCTTCAGTTTGCGTTGCATTGATTAACATTGTTTCCATCAGTAACCCCATTAATATTGGGCGCTGACATTTAAACTGAGATAGTGTAAGGCTTTTGTCTAAAATGGTTTAACATGGTGCTTTGCGGCACTCTTTTTACCATTAGACATCTAATCTTTAAGCTGGCCCATAACTGTATGGACAGACCAGACGCATGGTCCCTTAAATAAAGGGGCACGCAAAAAAATATACACTTTACGCATTAGGGGGGATAAAAAAGGTAGTCTTTGCATAAGACTTGAGAATGCCCTGAAATAATGGGTAACTGGTATATGGCATGTCGGACATGCGCAGGTATCTGTCAAAATAGTTGTCAATTTAGCTCTAGTATTGGGCCACTTCCTTATATCTTCATCTTAAATGGAAGCGCGTTTTGTTTCACTTTAAGCCTCTATTTTTCAATTCACTCTGAAAATTACAATGTGTTAGTAGAGACTTCATTTGTAAAATTTACTGTCAAATCAAGCAAATTCATGATATTCTGTTAATTTTTTATTCCATATTGAATAAAGAAATTAAATGATAGTGCATGTATTTTGATGAATTAACCATAAATCGTTGTCGATATTTATCGACCATTAAACTTTTTCTTTATTTATGCGTTATAATTCGGTCGCTTGGGACTTTCCCACGCAATATACAATAATAACAAAAAAATCACGCTCGGCAAAGGTTTATTGACAATGAGTGAAGTTAGCTATAAAGAAGTTGGTGTCGAAGAAGAAGGTCAACGTTTAGACAATTACCTTATCCGCATCCTAAAGGGCGTGCCTAAAAGCCATATTTATCGCATTATTCGTGGGGGTGAGGTGCGGGTTAATAAAAAACGCGCACAAGTGTCCTCACGCCTACAAGTCGGGGATATGATTAGGATTCCCCCCATTCGCACCTCAGAATCCAAAGAGGTTTTTGTCGGAGACGCCTTAGCTAAAAAACTCAATGACTGCATCATTTTTGAAGATGAGCACCTCTTAGTGATCAATAAACCGGCCGGTATTGCGGTGC
>SCSO01000113.1 GCA_004297865.1 Legionella sp. | reverse complement strand
TCATTTAATTCTTTGCAAACCCCTGTTCCAATGTCACCAGTACCACCAGTAATCAGTGCTAAATTATTATTTGGCATGCGCGTCTCTTAATTGTGTACCTCAGTTTAAACTGCCCTATACCTGTAAAATTGTTACATGTATTGGCCGCCATTTACATCTAAATTAGCTCCAGTGATAAAACCACTGTCTGGGGATACTAAAAAGGCTACAGCATCCGCGATTTCTTTAGGATAACCCAATCGACCCACAGGTATATTGGCGATAATGGCATTTAATACGTCTTCTTTCATGGCAGCTAACATCGGCGTTTCAATATAACCCGGAGATATCGTATTCACGGTAATGCCTTTATTCGCGACTTCTAAAGCTAGGCTTTTAGTAAACCCAAATAAGGCGGCCTTACTGGAAGCATAATTACATTGGCCAAATTGTCCTTTACGTCCATTTATCGATGAAATACTCACGATGCGTCCATAACCTTTATCTAGCATCATAGATAGTACATTGCGAGTCATATTAAATACGCTGGTTAAATTAGCGTCGATCACTGTTTGCCATTGTTGTGGGGTCATCTTGCGAAAACTGCTGTCCTTAGTAATCCCTGCATTGTTCACTAAAACATCAATACAACCATAACGTTCCATAACCAAAGCGGTTAATTTTTCGCAATCTGCATATTGGGAAATATCCGCATAAACGATATCGACATCGTAACCTAAACGCTTTTGCTCATCTTGCCATTGTTTGGCTTCTTCATGTTTACCATCTTTGAAATAACAGGCAACTACTTGAAAATCACCAGCTAAGCGCTGACATATTGCAGACCCTATGCCACCGGTACCTCCTGTAACTAGCGCAACCTTCCTTTGCATAACAACTCCCTGTTGTAAATTTTTAAAAGGATGTACTTACTACAAATTAAATCAGGCAGCTTGTCAATGCTGGCCATAGTTTAAACAAGATCAGTGTGAATAAGCAGATAAATATAATAGCATAAATTACGTTGCATGATGGGCTGATGTCACCGATAATTAATCTATAACTATTTAGGAATAACCATGAATGATAAATTACAGGAACTTTTAAAATCATTAGTTCCTTTTATTGCAGTTGGGATTGCGATTGCCCTCGTTATCGGTTTATTAGTGATGTTTTCATATGTGTTCGTTTGGGGGTTACTCATTGGTGGCATACTTTGGGCTGCTGCTTTGGTTAAGCAATATTTATTTCCTAGTGAAACTATCAAAAAGGAAGAAGGTAGAATCATTGAGCATGATGACCAAAAATAATGCCTGAATTACCCGAAGTCGAAACCACCAAGTTAGGTATTAAAACTCATTTAGAAGGGCAAACGATTTGCGCTGTTCGTGTGCGGCAAACTCAATTCCGCATCCCAGTACCTAATGCTATTGAAGAGTTCTGTGCAGGACAGTCCATTAAAGCAGTACTTCGCCGCGCAAAATATATTCTCCTGCAACTTTCTCATAAAGGTTATGTATTAATTCATTTAGGTATGTCTGGCCATTTACGTATTGTGCCAGAGCAACAAACGCCACAAAAACATGACCACATCGATCTTGTGATGAACAATGGTTGCGCTTTGCGATTTTGTGATCCGCGGCGTTTTGGTCTTTTTATTTATATCGAAGAAAATCCACATGCGCATCCCCTACTTAAACATTTAGGACCGGAACCCTTGACTGATGATTTTAATGGGGACTATTTATATCAACGCAGCCGCAATAGTATAAAACCTATTAAATCATTCATCATGACCAATGAAATAGTAGTCGGTGTAGGCAATATTTATGCTACAGAAAGCCTCTTTTTTTGTGGTCTACATCCTAAAACACCTGCTAAGCTTTTAAGTCACGCCGCTTGCCAACAATTAAGTAAAGAAATTAAACGCATCCTGCAAGAAGCAATCAATGCTGGTGGAACAACTTTGAAAGATTTTTATAGTTTTGAAGGAAAACCCGGCTACTTCAGTTTCTCGTTACAAGTCTATGGTCGACAGCATCAACCTTGTTATCACTGTAACTCTCCTATTGAAGCGCTAAATCTTGCTGGACGCAATTCCGCTTTTTGTCCCCAATGTCAGCCAATGCCTGCCATTCAGAAGCTCTAGGCAAAGCTAACCAGTTGTTGTAACATGACCAGCCATTTTACCAACTTATATTTTATGAAATTAGGCCATATAAAAAGTTTTTGGATAGTAATGTCCTTATTCGCCTCTACAGCTTACGCCTGTATGCGAATAATTCGAATATATTATTTTGGCAAGATTAATCGAGAAAAAGTAGATACCGTTATCCATGATTGGATTAATCAATTGCTCAATAAAGCCCAGGTTCATTCTCGTGTATATAATCCATTAAACGTTCAACCCCCGGCCGGTAGAGCAGTCATTTTGATGTGTAATCACTCTAGTGCTTACGACATTCCTTTGGGATTTAAAGCGTTTCCCAATCATCCCATACGCATGTTAGCTAAAAGAGAATTATCTAAATTTCCATTGCTAGGTCGAGCAATGGCTGCTGCGGAATTTCCTTTTATAGATCGTAAAAATCGGTACCAAGCAGTTAAAGATCTAGAGTACGCTAAGCAACTTATGGAAAGCGGTATTATTGTATGGATTGCCCCGGAAGGAACCCGTTCCAAAACAGGAAAATTAAACCCCTTTAAAAAAGGGGGATTCATAACTGCCATTCAGTCCAAGGCTATTATCATCCCTATTGGTATTCGCGGAGCGTATGATATTCTTGCGGCTAAGTCTTTGCGCGTCAATCTTGGCCAGCAGGCTGAAATTCATATTGGTGAGCCTATTGATGCCGGTGAATATCAGCTTGAAAACAAAGACCAATTAATTGAAAAAACTTATCAAATCATTAAACAATTAGTAGGCGAGACTGATTAATATCGCATATCAAACCTTTGTGCTAATCAATCACTGTTGCTGCTAAACCAATCCCTCGCGGATCTGATGCTGCACTGAGTTGGTTGGTTTCTTTGTTCCAAGTAAGAACTTGCATATCCCCATAATGCTCTCCTAATTGCATTAAGCGATAACCCATAGCACGCAAAGATTCTTGTAGTGGTTTGGAGAAAGTATCCGGCTCAAATTGTAAAACATCGGGTAAATATTGATGATGGAAGCGCATGGCTGAAACCATACTGATAGCCCCATAACCATCATGAAAAACTAAGGAAGCTAACAAAATCATAGTAGGTATTCGACTTCCACCTGGAGTACCTAGAATAGCAATGCGATCTGGCAGTTCCAAAAAAGTAGGTGTCATACTAGATAAAGGTCTTTTTCCTGGTTCAATGAAATTTTTATCACTACCTACTAATCCAAAAACGTTTTCCACACCCAACTTAGTAGAAAAATCATCCATCTCATCGTTAAGTAATACCCCAGTACCTTCCGCAACTACACTAGAACCAAAAATGTAGTTAATCGTAATAGTGGCTGCTACCCGATTCCCTTCTGCGTCAATCACCGAGAAATGGGTAGTATTGATATTGTCTTGATTTAATACCTTTCCCTTTAACTCTTCACTATTTAATGCCTTATTAGCGGGGATTAACGCACGTAAATACTTAGCATTCTTCGCAGAAATTAACTGCTCAACTGGAATAGACACAAAATCGGGATCAGCTAAATACTGGTCTCTTTGCCAATACGCTAAACGCATGGCTTCCACAACATCATGAACCCAATCCAATTTAGAAAGAGTATCTAAGGAATATTGCGATAAGATATTAAGCATAGTGAGTAATGCCACACCTCCTGCAGAAGGAGGTGGAGCAGTAATGATGAGCATGTTGCGATAAGCACCAACCAATGGTTCACGAAGTTCAACTTGATAATCAGCCAAATCTTTTAAGGTCCAAATCCCGCCCGTCGCCTTCACTGCTTTCACCAAACGCTCGGCTACCTCACCTTGATAAAATCCTGCGTGGCCTTTATCCCGCAATTTTTTCAAAGTGTTGGCCAGATCTTTTTGCACCAAACGTTCGCCTATTGCAAAAGCCTGACCATTATGTAAAAAAACTGCTGCTGTAGCAGGGTATTTCTTAAGTTGGGCTAAACGATCCTTCCTAGTCGAAAAATAACGGAATTGTTTATCAACTAAAAAACCTTCTTCTGCATAATGAATTGCTGGAGCTAAAGTTTTAGCAAGGGGTAAACGTCCATAATGTTTAGCAATATAAACTAAAGCTGCGGGTTGACCTGGTATTGCTGCTGCTAATCCGCCATTGAGAGATAAACCGGGTACTACTTGGTTATTCGTATCCAAGAACATATTCTTAGTTGCTGCTTGCGGCGCTTTCTCGCGAGCATCAAGAAAGGTATTTTTTTGTTCTTTCTCTTGATGCAATAACCAAAAACCTCCGCCTCCTAAACCAGAATGATAAGGTTCAACCACAGCTAAGGTAGCAGCAATGGCTATCGCTGCATCAAAAGCATTGCCTCCTTGAGCCAAAATATCCAACCCCGCATTGGTTGCTAAAGGATGAGCGCTAGCCACAGCATAGCCATCTGGATGTTTAGCAAAAGTCTGTGCATGAGCAGGTGAAACGATTAATAAACAGATCGCTAAAATACTTGAACCTAACATCCAAACTGTTTTATTTTTATATTTGTTTTCCACTTTGTCTCTTTTGTAATGCCTTGACCACTCCTGGAGGCACAAATCCAGATACATCGCCATTCAAAGCGGCAATTTCCCGAACCAGAGAAGAAGAAATAAACATGAGATTTTCCGATGGCGTCAGAAATAAAGTTTCTACTTCCTTGGATAATTTTCTATTCATGCCTGCTAATTGAAATTCATATTCAAAATCGGTAACTGCTCGCAATCCCCGAAGAATAATTCCTGCTTTTTGTTCCAGAACAAAATCAATCAAAAGATTATCGAAACCGCAAACAGAGACACCAGGAATAGTGCCCACCACTTCTTCAATTAATTGTATGCGAGTTTCTAAATTTAGAAAGGGTTTTTTTGCTTCGTTGCTAGCCACAGCCACGATAATTTCTGGAAAAATTTCTGACGCACGACGGATAATATCCACATGCCCATTAGTGACTGGATCAAAGGTACCAGGATAGATTGCTTTTTGTTTCATATAAGATTGACTACTGATTGCATATAACAGCAGTCTAGCGTATTGTTAATTGAAAAACTACTTAAATGGACTTGAGGGTAAATTATGAACCAGACTAAACGTTTAATCATTGTTTCCGCTTGTTTCTTAACCGCGTGCGCGCCACCAAAACCAGCAGCAGAATTACCTGTTAATAAGGTCATTCCTGTTGAAAAAAGAGAGGCCCAAACGGCCACCATTTCCTCGTGGAATATTAGCGGAGGCATAGCCGCTAAGAATAAAACCAAAGGCTTTACCGCGACCATCAATTGGGCGCAATCCGGTCCTAGCGCTTATCAAATCCGTTTAGTGGGTCCGTTGGGTGGTGGTTCTGTGATCATCAACCGCAGTGGCGGCAATGTGACCTATCAAGATGGTCCTAAGAAATTTAGCTCCAATAGTGCTGAAGAACTACTCTTAAAGCATACCGGAGTCAGATTACCTGTGAGTAATCTTTACTATTGGGTACGTGGTTTACCCGCTCCTGGTGGCACTCCCAAAGAGGCTCGCGACCAATATAATCACCTAGTGAGATTACAACAAGGCGGTTATACCGTTAACTTTACCAAATTTACCTCTGTAAACGGGGTGGATCTGCCCAGTATGATTCGTTTGGATGGTCAAGGGGTCATGGTAAAAGTAGTCATTAAGAGTTGGGGAGCGTAATTAAAAATTATTTGCTGTCTAAAGTTGACATCCATTTAAAAGCCCTGCAAAATACGCGCACATTTGCAGGGAAGTACATAAAAATTGCTCATGGATGCGGTAGAATCTACAAATTTTAGGGGTGTCGCCAAGCGGTAAGGCACAGGGTTTTGATCCCTGCATACCTAGGTTCGAATCCTAGCACCCCTGCCACTTTTCTTGTTGATTCAAGTAAACAGACGGCAGAAGATAACCCTAGAAGGATGCGTTACTCGTATCGCTTAAATAACAATAATAATATCTTTCTGGCTGTCTTCTGCTATGTGTTTAAGTTAACTGATTAACCTCAATCTAAGGCTTTTTACACATGTCCACAATGATGATTTTTACCGGGAATGCCAACCCTGAATTGGCATTGAAAATTTCTTCTCATTTGCAAATACCTATTGGTAAAGCAACCGTTGGCACGTTTAGTGACGGAGAAACCATGGTTGAGATTTTAGAAAACGTTCGTGGTAGAGATGTTTTCGTGGTCCAATCAACTTGTGCTCCTACCAATGATAATCTAATGGAATTGTTGATTATGGCTGATGCCTTAAGACGCTCTTCTGCTGGACGAATTACCGCTGTAGTTCCTTATTTTGGGTACGCACGTCAAGATAGACGTGGTTATGCCCGGGTGCCCATTACGGCAAAAGTTGTTGCTGATATGATGGCTTCCGTAGGTATTTGTCGTGTGCTCACCGTTGACTTACATGCTGATCAAATCCAAGGCTTTTTCTATATGCCCGTGGATAACGTCTATTCCACCCCGATTTTGCTTGAAGACATGGCCAAGCAACAATTATCTAATATCATGATTGTATCACCGGATGTCGGTGGTGTGGTCCGCGCCCGTGCAATTGCTAAGCGTTTAAATGATGCTGAAATGTCGATTATCGATAAACGTCGTAGTGGGCCTAATAAATCAGAGGTCATGCATATTATTGGTGAACCTGCGGATAAAAATTGTATTATCGTGGATGATATTGTGGATACAGCTGGCACCTTATGTTCAGCTGCTCTAGCGCTCAAGAAAAACGGCGCCAGAAGCGTTCGTGCTTATATTACCCATCCCGTATTGTCTGGCCCTGCCGTCGCTAATATCACTAATTCCTGCTTGGATGAAGTAGTTATTACTGACACCATTCCTTTATCGGCTGAAGCAAAAAATTGCGCTAAAATCCGCGTGGTTAGCCTTGCTGATATGTTAGCTCAGGCTATTAAACGAGTGAATGTGGAAGAATCTGTTAGCTCTATGTTTGCTGATTAATCCCTTTATGGTTGGGCTTTTCAGCCCAACCTACGACTTTTTCGTGCCCTTGAGTGTGCCCCTGCCCGTCTTTGAATATTGCACAATATAAAAAACGGGCACGGGCACCAGCACGTTCACGAGAACCCGCATATAGATGGCCCCCTATTGACCAAAATAAAAACTCCGTGTTAATATTTAGCCCACTTCTTGAGGCGATAAGGAAAGGGTTTGTCAGATTATTATATTCAATATATCAACCATGATAATTTAGAGGCCTCCGCTAAGGCTCCCCAAACAGCCGAAACTTATTTGAGTATTCATTCTAGTGAAGATCAGCCTGGAGGTTGGTATAATGAAGTATCCTCCGATGTTTTATTATCAACGATAGACACTCTCCCACCTAACGTGAATTTAGTCACTATAGGTATAAAAACGCTAGAAAAACTTACCTTAGGTGAATTAAAGTTAATTTTTGAACATCTCCTACCGAAGATGCAAACCTTTATTTTCATCTCAGAAAATAACCGTTGTACAGGCATTTCCTTTGAAGTGTATTTTCAACCCAATCCACCTAAGATTATGGATTGGAGTCACAACGACCTTACTTTCGTACCTACAAAGGTATTAAATAAGTTAGTACAAGCTTTGAGTCCGCAAATTACGGAGCTCAGTCTTCGAGGCTGTAATTTATCGAATATTCCGCTGAAACGTTTAGATTCTTTTTTGAAAGCCTTACCGCCACATCTTTTGGCGTTGGATCTAGCTGGAAACAATCTATATGCATTGGGGGCATTAATCATTCCTCTGACAGCGCTTCTAGGGGATAATCTAGAACGATTAGATCTGAGTTATAATTTTTTAAGTTCAGTGCCATTCAGCTATTTGATACGAATACCTAACGCTCTGCCAAAGCAACTAATACAGCTTAATTTGATGGGAAATTACCTATGCAACCTCAGTGGTGGGGAGTTAGCCAATTTTTTTGAAATTTTGCGAAAGCAGATAAAAATGCTTATTTTAAAAGATAATCAATTTGCAGAGTTACCTATTCCTTACACTTATCATTTATGGAGAAATCTCTATCGAGAATCTTTAACTTTGGATATTGAATCTTATTTTCTTAATAATGTATTACAAGGTCATGTTCAAGCAATAAATGATTCACAACCAAGTGACTTTTTAACTCCTACTCTTTGCTCACCTTTCTACTTCAATAATTGCTTATTATCGCTCATGTTATACTATTTGAGAAATTTTGATTTTTTAAATAAGGAATTAGCTTATTTAACGACAGGCTTATTAATTAGCGGCGCAATCATGTTACTAGAAGCTCCTTCAGAGAGTTGGGCTAACTCCAAAGAATTACGCATGCATGAAGTACTTCGTTTATATTCTCTTGTTGCAAGCGCTCCAACATACCGAGCAAGTGCCAATTTACTGTTATGGGAGATGAAAACTGATCCCGATTTACCGGTTTCATTAAAAAGTAGAATGGCGAGTTTTGCTGTGCCACCCCCTGCTGCAAATCTACAATACCAATTTCCTCAACTAGCTAGACGAACTACTGCTGCTTTCTTTACGCCCTTAACGAAGGAATTGCCAAAGTTTTCGCAAAAACCAAATGATGAATTGTTACAAGATAATGATGATACTATTAGTTTCTTTCGCTGGATTAAACCACGAAGAAAACTTGCCTTAATGGCTCCAGCGCCCTCAACCTCAACTCCTATCAACCTTTAGGATAGCGCTTCTTCTATATTTGTAATTGATTACTAGAAGTCGCGCAATCTTGCGGTTGCTTGTTGCCTGTTAAGAAACTTAATGCATTGAGTGACGCTTGAACTTTAATATCACTTCGTAATTCTTTTTGCAGCTCAGCCGAAGAAGAAGCTAGTAATTCTGGAATATTTCGACATTCTAATTTTTGTCGCGAACGGCGTTCTGTTTTTGGAGTTAATTGCAGTTGTTCACTTTGCAATTGCTCTCTCAGAGATTGCATGGTTTGTTCAATTAACTCATCTGCTTTCTCAAATTCCCGAATGTGCTGCAATACCAGTTGCGCATTATCCTTAAAATAAAATAATTTTCTTGAAGGATTGGAAACCAGGCCAACTTGTTCTGCACGGACACCATGATTTACACGTTTATGATAATCATCTGTTGGATCTTGTACTAGGTTTTTACTTAATTTCCCATCAGTTTGTACGAAGCCGAATTTCAGTGCCACAATTTTTGCTTTTTCTAAGGCAGGAATAAAACGCTTGATCCCATCAAGTATTAGTTGTCCATAGTGCTGCACTTCATCTGCTGTAGGTCCTTGGTGATATAAACGTTCAGCTTTCTCACTCAATTTAAGATCAGTGATCATTTCCACATTAGTGATCTCGGCATAAGTGATCATTGCTTTGCCTCCTCCAAGATTGACCATCATTCCAAAAGGACCAAAGCAAAAAAACATGGAATTGCATTCGTGAAGTACTAGTGGAAGTTCAACTTCTAAAATTACTTTTAAGCGATTGGTTCTTGGCTCTGAAACTATACCTAGGCCTGCATTGAGAAGCTCTATATTTTCCCAAGTGGAATTCACAATCGTATTAGCTTCTAAATCAACACAATCTCCATTTTCATTCTTAGTCTCTAAAACAAAACGGTTTGCTCCTTCCATTTTTCTTTTAATATTGAGAACTTTAGTGTGTTCTTGAAGTTCAATGTTAGGATGAGTTTCCAATCGGATTCGCATGATTCTTAGGAAAGAATCCCAACGGAATAAATGCTCATTCGTTTCAATTCCCAATGCAATATTTTCTGTATTGACCAAATTTTCATATTCGGAAGGATCAAGAATACGGAAAAATTTATCTGGTGGACCAAAGACTTCATTACGGGGATCATCTTTTATTAAACGACAGTATTCCTCTTGAAGTGCGGTATACCTTTGTAGGACAACTTCTTTACTTGGGACAGAATTACGCATTATAAAATAGCGTCCATGAGCTAGAGGAGAGTCTGCAGAGGGTTCTAAAAGAAAGCCTGGATATTCGCGCTGTACATTTATTGAAGCGCGTAAACACGTTTTTGCAGTTTCTAGGTCAGTATAATGAAATCCATGACCCATGCGCGCAGCATTTCTACTACTGGAACCATAACCCAAGCCATGTTCTTCGATCACGACGACTTTAAAGCCTGCTTTTGCAAGATCTAAGGCAGCCCCCATTCCTGCAACCCCTGCACCTATAATAATGATTTTATCCATAAAACTCTCTAGAGATTCATTAAAATTCTTTTAATGAGCACTTAGCATTTAAAAAGCGCATAGTAACTTTGTTTTATAAAATTGCATAGAAATTTTTAATTATTTTGAAGATTGGGTCGAAACCCAACATAGGATCTTGAGCGAAGTGGAAATGGTATTGTTGGGTCATAACCCACCTACTCATCTAAGACGGGTTACGTTATGAATTTTTTGGGAAAATAAAAGGGGAGCAAATGCTCCCCTTTTATTTTTTTATATTCGTTTAATCGCGTGTGCCCACGTATTTGTCATCGAAATAACGACGTAACTTAGTTCTTAAAGTTCCACGACTAATTCCCAGCATAATAGCCGCACGGGACTGATTGTACTTACAGTGTTCCATTACTGCACGAAATAGAGGGGTCTCAATTTCTTCAAGTACAAACTGGTATAAGTCAACAGGATCAGTTCCCTTAAGCTCTGAAAAATATTTTTGCACTGAGTGAGTTACGCTCTCGGCTAGTGAGGCAGTGGTATCACCTGCGTCATTGCTGATTGTTGTCATTATTGTTAGCTCCTCCTTTTGAAAGCAGTATATTACCGAATCGGGCAATATGAGACAAGGGTAGAAAAGAA
>SCSO01000112.1 GCA_004297865.1 Legionella sp. | reverse complement strand
CCTTCCATAACTAAATAGGCTAAATTGCTTGTATTATTGGCGAAATAGCGGCTACGATTGGGTGGTTCAAACCCGTATAAATCTAGATAATTAAAAGTGAGTTTATCTTCAGGATCAAAGTCCACTATCCGCTCCTTTTCAATAATGTCCTTTATCCGCCTTTTTTTCCACGCTGCACTGCAAACCAATACATATTCCTCCGGTTTTAAACGTTTATAGCGCATTTCGTTAGTTAAATTTTCCTTTTCCAATATGGCAAAATCGCAGAGCCCTGCTTTTAAATGCAGATGTCTTTTTTCTTGATCTGCGAGGGTAAAATTGACGAGCAAATTACCGTGCTTTTTCATGATGGGAATAAATTTAGGAATGATCCTCGAACGCATCATACTCGTTGGCGACATAATGGTGATTTCAATTTCTAAATCGCTCTGATGCCCTTGCAATTTCGCTAGAATTTCACCATCCATCTGCTTGATATTTTGACAATATCGCAATAACACCTCTCCCTCAGGCGTGAGCTGCATGCCCTTACGGGTTCGAATAAATAAGGTGGTCTTTAATGAACGCTCTAAGGCTCTGATTCTTTGGGTAACCGCAGTTTGGGTCATGTGTATTTGTAAGGCTGCTCCATGGACAGTTTTACATTGGGCTACCGCTAGAAAAGCAATTAATCGAGGACTTAGTAAACTCATTTTTTTTCATCATTAAATAAGAAAGATTCATTTTACTTATAGCAAACCGAACGGCCATAATCAAGCCTCAAAAGACATATTTTGATCATTGAGATCTAATTTATTTCAGATTACGAGGTAGAAAATGACTAAACTTAAGACCCATGAACTTGAATTCCAAGTAAAGCAGTATTCATCCCCTAAGAAAACAAACGCCTACAAGGTTAAATTGTTTTGCAAAAACATTGCGAATAACGCAGTAAGCCCCTGGAAAACCAAAATTAAATGTATTGCCGATGCGGCAGTAAGTATCAGTCAACAAAGTGTAACCGATATTTATTCACTCAATTTTGATCTTTCAGCAGCGGAACCAAACCCCTTTCATCTCAAGAAAAAGGCCAAACAAATTGCTAAAGAGTTGAATGACATACCCAGTGAGTTCCATTCGGCCGCTGAATCTACTCAAGTAATCATGGTTTTAGATATCAAAATGAAAGAGTCGGGATACAACGAAAAAGCGCCTATTACTGAGAAAGAACAAGCATTTCTTGCATTATTCAACCAAAACAGTAGCCCTGACTATATCAAAGAGTTGCAAAAACTCGGTTTGCAGTATGTTTTTCTAGAAGGCAGCTTAAAAGCAGATCTGCTTAATATCGATTTTTTTGATTGCGAAAGCCAAGAGCATTTAAAAAATAATTCTGCAGATTTTTGTCAGATGGTGGAATTTATTATCAATGCTTTCAAACGAGGCGAGCAGATTGTTATCAAACAAAATGGTGTTGAAATGCAAACCTTTAACGCCAGTGATTATATCAAGAAAATATCCCCTAAGGTTGCTGACTATCAACCTACTAATACCAGTATCACGCTTTACCCTAAGTCCTATCATGAGATTGCAATGCAGGGAATTTACACTAAAGCGATGCAGGCATCGGGATTCTTCAAGCTATCCACTTCGACCCATGACGCTTCAAAAATTGTACATATGACCACTGAAATGATGGCAGGGGTTAACCATGCTTAATTCAATTTACTTGGCAGAAGCCTGTGAAAATACTTTCATCATCGTGGATTGCCTTGATGAAACTGAAGTTAGTCAATGTGTTTTAGATGAGCTGCATATTTGTCTTGTACAAACTAAGCGAGATGATGCCTTGATTCTTATTAATGGCCAGCAGGAGCAAGACGCATTAAGCGCTGAGATGTTGGTGTTTGGCGCAGACAAACTCTTTGGGGACTTTTGTGGTAATGGATCCCGTGCTTGTGCCGCGTATCTTTATGCTACGTATCCCCAGTACAAACGATTTTTTATTCGTGCCCAAAACAAACATCGAGCCTTAACTCATTATGGCAATGACGATTATGCAATTGAATTGCCCTCAGTAAATTTTGTGCCTAATGAAAAATTTATACATCAATTGGAAACGTTTAAAAAGGAAAGTGAATTTTATCAGTTTCAGTTTGGTGGAAAGACGTTCTTTTATAGTGATGTTATAGAACCTCATTTGATTCTAAATGAACAGTTATCTGAAGAGGCTATTGAGGCGTTAGGGATTGAGTTGAATTTACAGAAAGAATTATTTCCATTGGGGATTAATCTCACGGTGTTTTACAAAAACGAGCAGGATCAGCAATTAGAAACAGTGACTTTTGAGCGTGGGGTAAGGCGCTTAACTAAATCTTGTGGTACTGGAGCTTGTTGTGCTGCTGCTTTTTATTTAAAGGGCAAGCCCGGCGCGATAAATGTGCAGAATCCTGGTGGCTTACTCCAAATTTACAATAAAAAGAGTAGTGTTCGCTTACAGGGGCCAGGTGTTGTGACTGGGACCTTTTGTTCTAATACCTTAATCAACGGAGCTACCGTGGCATAGGTCGCTCTGAGTAGTAGATACTGCTATAAAGAGAGTTGACATGGAAACCCGCCCCCTCTCCTATTTCTGTACTATACTTAGGTAGATGTATAAATTTTGCGGAGTATGGACATGAAAAATCTAATATATACATTGTTATTGCTTGGTGGTCTTAGTTTGATTTCGACAGGTTGTGTAACAACTTCAACCTCACAACAACCAAGTTATGAATCAACTCATGGCGGCTTATCGCCTCAACAATATCATGATGCCTATCACGGTCGTATTGACCAACCTACTGATGGTCCTTTTGGAGTTGAATAATTTCTTACCTAGAGTCGCGTTGTAAAAACGCGACCCTTTTCTTGTTTTACTATATAATAATGTACCCCCTTCATATTCCATTTCGGGTGCATTATGCTTGTAGAATTATTATCCAGAATCCAATTTGGTTTTAGTATTGGTTTTCATATTCTATTCCCTACCTTAAATCTCGGGCTGGCTGTATTTCTCGTAATTATGGAGGCGATTTGGTTAAAAACTAAAAATCCAGTTTACTTGGAAATTTGTAAACTGTGGACCAAGGTCTTTGCATTAACCTTTGGTATGGGAGTCGTTTCAGGGATTGTTCTGGCGTATCAAATCGGCACCAATTTTGGTCCCTTCATCACTCAATTTGGTAATGTCCTAGGCGCCCTTTTTGCTTACGAAACCTTAACCGCCTTTTTCTTAGAAGCTGGTTTTTTAGGAGTGATGTTATTTGGTTGGAAAAAAGTACCACCCCCGATGCATTTTATCGCCACCCTTCTAGTAACCATCGGCACTACTATTTCCGCATTTTGGATTATGTCCGCAAACTCATGGATGCAAACTCCCAGTGGTTATCAACTGATTGCGGGTAAATACGTGGTGGATAGTTGGTGGAATGTGGTCTTTAATCCTTCTTTTATTCCTCGATTTATTCACATGGTTTTTGCATCTTATGTCACCACTTGTTTTGTGATTATGGCGGTTTCCGGTTTTTATCTCTTGCGTAAGCAATCCCAGGCGATTGCTAAAACCTGTTTGTCCTTCAGTCTCTGGGCCTCTTTGATTATGGTTCCTCTGCAAATAGGGGTAGGCGATTGGGTGGGGGTTAATGTCTTCCATCAACAGCCTTTAAAAACTGCAGCAATGGAAGGGATTTGGAAAACGCAAACAGGAGCCCCCCTATTATTATTTGCGATTCCGTCTCAGACAGAACAAACAAATAATTACGAAATAGGCATTCCAAAATTAACTAGCTTGATTAACACCCACGATTTAAACGGTGAAATGATCGGCCTTAGTTCTGTACCACCAGAAGAGCAACCCAGAATGCTCCCGGTATTTATTACCTTTCGCATCATGGTTGGAATCGGATTGTTGATGTTATTCACTTCGGTTGTGGGTCTTTTGTTACGGATAAAGGGAAGCTTATACAGCAGCCCCTGGTTTTACAAATGGTGTATTGCCCTAACTCCCTTGGGCTTTGTAGCCAGCATCTCCGGGTGGTTAACCGCTGAAATTGGTAGACAACCTTGGGTGGTTTATCATTTATTAAAAACCAAAGACGCTGTATCAGCTATCGGAGTTGAAGAGGTGATCATTTCCTTTAGCTTGTTAATACTCGCTTACGGGGTAGTCTTTGGATTTTATCTCTATTATTTATTGAAGTTGATAGCACAAGGACATGCTGAAGTAGATGACGACGACATGGCCCTGCACGCCTTCCAATATATGAACGAGCTACCTAAGGAGAAGAAATAATGTTGCCTTTTATTTTTGCAGCACTTCTGGGCTTTATCATTTTAATGTATGTCATCTTAGATGGCTTCGATTTAGGTATTGGCATTTTATTCCCTTTTACCACCAATGAATCTGAGAGGGATCAAATGATGAATTCGATTGCTCCGGTGTGGGATGGAAATGAAACCTGGTTGGTTTTCGGCGGTGCCATGCTCTATGGAGCCTTTCCAGGGGTTTATGGGTTACTTCTACCTATATTATATATGCCAATTATGCTCATGCTAATCGCATTAATATTTAGAGGCGTTAGTTTTGAATTTCGCTTTAAAGCGCAACGAACAAAGCCTATCTGGAATTGGTCGTTTTCCATCAGCTCTATCGCAGCCACTTTTTTTCAAGGAGTGATTCTTGGTGCTTTTGTGCAAGGATTTTCCATAGATGAAACCTCTATGACTATCAATAATCCCAATTGGTTGACTCCTTTTAGTTTATGCACGGGAGTTGCTTTGATTTGCGGTTATGCATTATTGGGTGCTGCCTGGATGATCATTAAAAGCAGCGGAAGATTGCAACGCAAGATGATTCATCAGGCGAAAGGGTTATTGGTTTTGGTTAGTCTTTTTCTATTGTTTGTTAGTATTTGGACCCCTTTACACAATGCTGAAATTTTTCAGCGTTGGTATCAGTTCCCGAATATGTTTTTCCTTGCCCCCTTACCTTTGACTGCGATGTTTGCGATTTATTTGACTTGGAAGAATTTAAACTCGGGCAATGAGTACAAGCCTTTTATTTATAGCATTGTGATTTTTCTATGCTCGTATATTGGGATTGCTATTAGCACTTATCCTTATTTAATCCCGCACAAAGTTACTTTTTGGGAGGCTGCTGCCCCGGATTCAACTTTGAAATTTATTTTGGTAGGTGTGGTGATTATGTTGCCTTTGTTGTTGGGTTACACCCTTTACGCTTATTACCTATTTCGGGGTAAATCTGGGGAAAATTATCATTAACCTCTCTAAGTCGCAATGCTTCCTTCTCCTTGGCATCAGCAAGAACATATACGTTAAAGATAACTTGTTTCTTCAAGAGCAAAGAATCTAGAGCATTCTAAAGTTAAGACCCCAAATCCTTTGAAAACAGGCTTCACATTCGGATGTTGAAGCCTGTTAATGGTTGGAGAAGCAGTACCCCATATAAAAATACAGAAAAATCAGAAGGTTAATTAATTATCGCGATAAATGTTCCAGAAATGAACGAATGGCTAAATAATGATCTAAAATTAGAGTGGAGTAACTAATTAAGAATAAAAGCTAGAGGTCGAGAATGCTAGTAGAAACATCGGCCTGCTTGTAAAACCATACCGTCTAAACATTTAAGCCAAATTGATGATAGAGATTTGGCTTAAATGTTTATCCAATTTAAAGCTTAAATTTGAACTATAATTTTACAGTAATGACCTTAGGTTTTATTATGAAAGATTATAAGTCATATGAAGGGTTTTTAGTTCTTGATCCTACACCTTTGCCTGAAAGCTTGTTGAATGAAGTGAGGCATTACAATGGTTTATTAAAATCAACAAAAGCTACATCCTTTAAAAAACAAACCTTAATTAGCTCTGAAGATAAAATAGTAGTTCAATTAAAGGACATACCTGGAAGTTATCCATTTATAGTCACCTATGGTTATATGCCCATTTTATCCTTATTTATGACTAAACCAGTAGATGGTTCTGAAGTCTTAAAACAAATTCGAAAATGCCGCAATGACTTCGGTGATGAGTATTTTCATAAATTATTGTTATTTGACCCTTCAGAACTAAACCTAGGCGAAAACCAATGGGGTTGGGCAGCCAATGGCTCATACCTGGAAGGACAGCAAAATAATGTATTCATGTTAGCAGTCCAATCTGGGGATATAAAATTAGTTAAATCCTTGCTGGATTTATTGGATGAGCCTGAGTTAAAGAAAAAAGTTTTACTACAATCAATGCAGTATTTTGTAGGCAATCAGCTATTATTTCGTCCGATTTTAAAAATAGCAATTAATAGCGGCTCTGTAGAGATGGTTAATTATTTGATGGAAACAATGGATCAATTAAATATATTGTCTGATGCAAGCAGCGAATATACTTCACTAGTAAGTACCGATGATAGCCCCACCAACTTATTACAAGATGCTGTGAAAAGCAGTAATGATGAATTAATTGAAACTGTCTTGCGCTTTAAAGATAAGTTAGGTCCAGTAAATATGGTGCTTACTGCTTGCACTTATCCTGATTATATAATCACTGGTGTTAGCAATATGCCGGTTTTTATTCAAGCTATTGCTAGTAAAAACTCGAGAATTTTTGAAAGAGTTTTTGTTGAAACCATGCGTTCGATTGAAATTAAGGACAGCGATACATTTTTAGAAGCTAATTTTAAAGTACATGCGATGATCTCAGTATTAGGACGTGTCAATCTAGGACTATATCTTAGACATGAGCATTTTAATCCCCAAATTTTTGCAAAACTCCTGCAGCTAAAATTAGACATAAATAAACAGTTAGAACAGCTCAAGTATAAAAAAAACTATTTTAGT
>SCSO01000111.1 GCA_004297865.1 Legionella sp. | reverse complement strand
TGAAATACCAATATTATCTGACAATAGCAATACTGCTAATGTTGAGTTTTCGGCTAAAACGGTAGACTCGTTACTATTAAATGTTGAAATTATTCTACGCACAAGATGTCCTGCGCCTGAGCGGCGACACTTGCTTTATAACCTACGTGCAGTACTTCAAGAGTTTTTTCATAATGTCCAAGAGCATGCTTATAGTGGCATATCAAAACCAGCCCTAGCAGCACTATATGTACGCTACCGTCAAGGTGGAAGTGACATTGCTAGCAACCAAGAAAAGACTTTTTATGACAATTGTATAAAAGAAGAGAAATTAAATTGTACTCGAATTGGTTCTGAATGGTTGGATGGAAAACATGGATGTATTGAGGTTTTTTTTCTTGATAGAGGTTTAGGGATTGTCAATCACTTCAATAATTCCCAACGTAAAAAACCAATAAAATTAAATACGGTGATGACCAATACGTTTTTTGAAGGAAAAAGCGCAAAGCCAAATCGACAGACTGAACATGGAGGTTTGCATTTATTACATAAACTGATGAGTCGAAGTACCGATTATGTGCGAGTTCTTGATGATAATACTTGGTTTGGGAGTGCGGTACCCTTTAATAGGAAAAATTCTAAAATTACTGAACAAATAAGAGTTGAAGGAGAGCAGTATGCTTTAGAAACAGGGAATGGATTAATTGGATTGGCATATCATCTTCGATTAAGCTGGAATGCATCAACTGAAAACAGTGAAACTTGGAGAAAATTCACATCAGAGGAGCTCGAACAACTCAAATTTGAACTCCATAAACCAGCGAAAGATTGTCGCGATTTTTTCAATTGGTATCAACAATACTCAGTTTTGGATGAACGTTTTAGTATTCATTATGAGGACTTTAAGTCAAGCAAATATTTACTGTGGTTACCAAAGCCTAATCTTATGAAATGGGATATTCTGAGAAAACTTGAATATCTTTCCAAAGAAGTTGATAACACTTGCTTTTTAGTTGTCGCTGATATTCCAAGTAAAGAAGCTGCGATGTATAAAGCTGCTATATCTAAAGTTAAATTTGATCCTAGAGACCAATGGGCTGAGAAATTTACAAATATAGTTTTTGTTACAAATAGATGGGGGTTTGCTCGGGCAGAACACTTTAAAGAGTCTAGTGGATTTCATGGTTTTACAACATTTAATACCGAAAACATAAGCAAAAATTTTAACCCTGGGATTGGAAAATTATTTGGCGATATGTCATTTAGAACGGTTGTTGTTCATTGGCTCAAATGGCATGATTCGGTTCGTTTGTGGAAAGAGGTTGAAAAATCAAACAAGCTTTTTCTGAATGAACGTGTCATTTGGAACGAAGATGATGACCATAACCCCACTGAAATAATTGACGGATACCTCGATTTTCCAACGACTATACATAATTTTTTATGCGCCGCACTATACCGGAATGGGCTTGGTAGATTATTTGGTTTATATGATGAGTCTAAAATAGAGCTAATTCCTGTTGATAACCTTGCAGACCCAATAATACATGATGTTTGCACATACGAAATATATAACCCTCGGGCACATGATAGTGAGGAAAATAACGAAATTGCGGTGGGCTCAGTATTAGTTTCTGGATCGACTTTAAAGGCATTAGGCACTGATTTTTTAAATATACATTTCTTTGTCCATTCAAGTTTCAAATACCAAAATCAATCGGATACAGATACCCTATATCCTGCTTTATTTCATTGGATGCCTTCCCAGCCGATGCTAAATTCTGAGCCTACACAAAAAAGAATAGGCAAAACTTCAGCGATTGCACCAAGTGGATGGTTAAGTTTAGAAATTCCTCGGTACAACGAAAAAGGGACTGACTCCATTGGAAAGCGTAATCCAGCGGATACATATTTAGATTGGCAAAATCCAGGTCCGGTCTTGTTAAATTAGGACATTGGTGTTACGAAGGTCATCATGATTTATTAACAATAAATATACCTGATGCCGTTGAAGATGCATTTGCCAGAACTGGTTCATTGGGTAATTATCTTGTCGCTACCATTCTGCCATTTCTTGGAATTACTCAAGAACAGCTTCTAAGACACAATTGGAAAAATTATCCTGATACAAGCTCAGAGCCAGGGATTTTAGTTTATCGAGCGCATCCCAGTAGCGAAAAAATTATAAATATTTTACTGTCTGCGCTAACTGAAGAAGGAAAGCTTCAGGCAGAGCAAAAAATTTTCCCCATCCATTCTATTCGACGTAAGCTCGGCAGTTCCCCTTTACTAATTCCTCCTAGAGTCAAGAAAACTATTGAAGAATCGCCTAATAAAAAGCGAGTGATGATCTTTGATGACGCTGCTATTTCTGGCCGTACACAACAAGATTTAAGAGCAACGCTTCTCAACCTTGGCGCAGAATCCATTCGTATCGTATTAATTGTAAATAGGCTGCGTCATCCGGCTGAAACAAAGACTATTGAATATTTCTGGCGACTAGATGTTCCAACAATGGGGCGAGAAGGAAATTGCCCCCTTTGTAATGCCTTAAATCATGCAAAGGCATTTTCTGATCATCTTATTAAAGGTACTTCAGCAGAAAAAACAATACAGAAATGGTTAAGGTTTTGGTCACCTGTTTCTCCTTTGACAAAATGGGACGCTGGTTTAAATCCAGTTCCCATAGGGCTTACGGAAAAGAAGTTTTGTTTTCGTGAAAATAGTCCGCTTACTAAAATCCGTATTTTTCGTTCTACTGGGCTTGCTATTCATGCAGCTGAATTACACGCCATGACTGCCCGAGATGATTATGGATTAAAAAAAATCAAAGAGTATGAAGGGCATCCATCTGTTCAGATTGAATTAGCTTCAAGTCAATTGTTACTGTTTGGTGACGAATTAGATCAAGATCTACTATGCCGTTTCATACTGGAGGGATTGATAATTCCTATGAAAACTTTACCATTTAATTCATCAGTAGCATCACTTGCTGTTTTCGTGATAATGCATACAGTAAACTTGTTAAGGGGACAGGCTCGAAAAGAAATTGCAAAAGCTACTGATTTGATATTAAAAGATTTACAATCGACTCAAAGTCCAGCGTTAATTCTTGCAACTTATTTGATTGACCATGAGTTGTTAGAACGTGATGCTGATGCTAATTACCCTGCTCTAAGGTTATTATCTTCAAGACAAGCATCTATCGCAGAAAAACTGCGCTATTTGTTCCGAGAAACATTAACACCGGTAGGCATTGCACACTCAGAACCGCTACCAAAACTAGTGCAATACCTAATAAAAGGGAATGACATCTCTGAAATTGAAATACTCTCTGCATTAGATAGCCTAGTACCCACCTTCCGAAATACATCCGATAACTTACACGAGCAAGGGCTTGCCAATGTAAGTCCAGCGAAACGGCTTTGCCAAGGTTTCATTGAAGAACTCAATAAAAGCAAGGATAC
>SCSO01000110.1 GCA_004297865.1 Legionella sp. | reverse complement strand
CTCATAATCGGTGCGAGCGTATTCGTCGTCGTATTTAATTAAAAACCAATGTTTTTCATCTTTGAAACGAATTAAATCCCAACGACCTTGTAATTTCTCACCATGCAATTCAAAACGCAAATGACCTTTACGTAATGCGGCTTTTACGTTGGTATCTAAAGGCTCCCAAGTGCCTCTATCCCAAAGCATCACCGTACCACCGCCATATTGTCCTTTGGGAATAATGCCTTCAAAACTACCGTATTCCAAAGGGTGATCTTCCACTTGCATGGCCAATCGTTTGCTATGGGGATCCAGGCTAGGTCCTTTAGGTACAGCCCAACTTTTTAAAACCCCATCGACCTCCAAGCGAAAATCATAATGCAAATGACTAGCCGCATGTTTTTGAATGACATAAAGTTGTTGCTGAGCTTTCTCAACTTTTCCTTGAGGCTCGGGGGTTTTAGAAAAATCTCTTTTTTTACGATATTGTTTTAAACCCATTACGGCTCCTTATTTGGCCTTGGAGCGTTTCGTTCCTTTTTTGGGCGATGTTTTTTTCATGCTTTCTTTTAATAAGGAAACGAAGTCGACAACGGTATCGTGAGTTGTTGCACGCTTAGTGCTTTTCTTGCCGGATTTAGCTAAAGCGCTGCTTTGTTTGTCTAACCATTTTTGTAAGGTTTCGCGATATTCATTATGGTATTTATCTGGGTTCCACTTTGCGGACATGCTTTTTATTAAATCGGTAGCCATGTGAATTTCTTTAGCAGAAATTTTATAAGCTTTTATAGTGTCTCGCGGCACATTTAATTCTTCTTCAGCACGGATTTCATCTTTAAAATGCATTAAATAAAGTAGCAAGGTGTGATCGTGAGGGAGCACAATGCTTAAGTATTCTTTGGTGCGAATCATCACTTTGGCCACACCGACTTTATTAGTCTTTTTTAACGCCTCTAAAAGTAAGACATAAGATTTTTTATTTTTGCCTTCGGGGATGAGGTAGTATGGTTTTGAATAATACAATTGATCAATGTCTTTGAGGTCGACAAATTCTTCAATGTCTATGGTTTTGAAAAGTTCTGGACTGGCTTTTTCAAATTCTTCTTCATTCACGATGATGTATTGATCCTTTTCATATTCATAGCCCTTGACGATTTGATTCCAAGGCACTTCTTTTCCGTTGTTTTCATCAATACGCTGATAGCGCACTCGCGCTTTGGTTTTGGCATTGAGCAAATGAAAATGAATGTCATTATTTTCTTCAACAGAGGTTAAGGAAATGGGTATATTCACTAACCCAAAGGAAATATCCCCTTTCCATATCGATCTTGGCATCCTAAGCTCCGGTTAATTAATACAATTTACTTGAAATGAGACTGAGTTCGCGAGTAATTAATATACTACTGTATAATTTTAGACCATTTTAGGGGTAAAAGGAGATTCCGCATTGAAACCCTTTGCTAAGTCAATGAATTGTTTTAATATATTTGTTTACCACGCACTACAAAACAGGGATAGATATGAAAATGCCAAGTTTCTATGTTAAAAGTTTCCTTTCCGCAAGTTTATTGTCCTTAATGGCATCTGCTTATGCAGGGACTATGGGGCCTGTAGAGCCTGCAGTTAATTGGACCGGTTTTTATGCTGGATTAAATGCGGGGGGAATTTGGGGGCATTCGGATGTGGCTTGGGATATTCCAGCAGGATCGAATTTGCTTTCGGGTAGTGCTGCTGCTAGAACCGGAACAATTGTTTTTTCCCATGGCACCTTAAATAATTCAGGCTTTATGGGCGGTGGCCAGATAGGTGCAAATTATCAATTCAATCATTTTGTTTTAGGATTGGAAGGTGATTTTGATTACGTAGATCTTAGTGCAAACAGAAATATAATTACTACTGTGAGTTCTACTCTTATTTCCATTAATCAATCGATGTCCATTGATTGGTTGTCTACTGTTAGAGCACGCTTAGGGTATACTCATAAGGCTTGGCTATTATATGGAACGGGAGGCTTGGCAATTGCCAATCTACAATACCAAGATGTAGGTATATTTAATAACACTACTACATTTACTCAATCTTCCGATAAGGCAGAAACAGGTTGGACATTGGGAGCGGGTTTAGAATGGAAATTTGCTCCGCATTGGAGTGCTAAAGTAGAATACATGTATTTAGATTTGGATAATGTGAACTATAACTCTATCCGAATGACTAATGCGACTGGGGTGTTAGATCCTCTTGGTTCGTTAAACCATGATCACGATTTTACCGCTAACTTTGCCAGAGTGGGTGTAAATTACTCTTGGGCTTAAAGTTTTTGTAGGTTGGGTCTTGACCCAACCTACATTTAATTGGTGTGGATTATCCAACAACTCATTTTACTCCAATATAAACACTCACTTCCTCAGATCCAGAATACGACTCAAAATCACAAAGATAAGCTCGTTGATAGGATTGTTCTTGGGAGAAATAATTCCAAACCTCTGTCCAAGCCGCAATCAAAGCCTGTGGCATGGCGCCAACTTTTTTAAAGACTAAATAATTTCCCGCTGGGATGGTTATGCCTTCCTTCCC
>SCSO01000006.1 GCA_004297865.1 Legionella sp. | reverse complement strand
GCTCTTCCGATCTCCCGGAGCTACTAAACAACGTGTGGAGTTTGTGGGACCTCAAGTTGGGCAAGAGTTAGCGACCAAAGGTGCGCTGGCAATTATTGTGTCCTTATTAGCTACGATGATTTACATTGCTATGCGCTTTGAATACCGTCTAGCAGTAAGCTCGGCAGTTGCTTTGGTGCATGACCCTGTTTTAATCCTAGGTATTTTTTCTGCCTTTGGTATTGAGTTTGATTTAAAAGCTCTTGCGGGATTGCTTGCCGTGATCGGTTATTCCTTGAACGATACCATCGTAGTATTCGATCGGGTGCGTGAGAATTTCATTAAAATTCGTCGAACCGATCCTATAGACATTATGAATATTTCAATTAACCAAACCTTGTCGAGAACAATTATGACCTCGGTTTTGACTTTGTTTGTGGTCGTTGCATTATTTGTTTACGGCGGGGAAGCCATTCATGGGTTCGCTCTCGCATTGATGATCGGTATTATCATCGGAACCTATTCCTCAATTTACGTAGCCGGTGCATTAGCAGTGGCAATGGGCTTAGACAGAAAAGATTTCCTTCCCAACCAACGTAAAGAATTAGACGACAGACCCTAATTAAAAATCAATGGGGACAGACTCTGAAGGATCCCCACGAATTTCTAACGATGTCATTCCCGCTGGAAAAGTATTGAAATGTGGCAATCTACTATCAGGCGGGAATCTATAACGATTCTTTAAAGTGTCGCTATGGATTCCGCCTGAGAGAATTGAGCTCCTTTATAGCTCATGTGGAGCGGGAATGACACTGTTGTAATTCGTGGGGATCCTTCAGAGGCTGACTCGAATGATTTTTTTATTGCTCTAATAAGGCATCTATCTTTGCTGCGCAGATAAAATCATTGTGAGTTAAGCCGTTTAATGCGTGGGTCATAAAGGTCACTCTACAATAGTTATATCCTACTTCTAAATCAGGGTGGTGATTTTCCATATTGGCTATCCAGGCTATCGCATTGACAAAAGCCATGGTTTCGTAAAAATCTTTAAAAGAATAGGCATTTTTAAGCATTCGCTGGTCTTCGCTGACCTGCCATTTTTTATTAAGTTGTGGCATTAAGTTTTTAACTTGCTCTGCATTAAGTGCTGCACCGATGCCTTCACAAGATTCACAATGTTTAGTGCTTAAATCACTGGCCATAATTGCTCCTTAATAATATTCTTTTAATGCATTTAAAAATCGGGTGTTTTGCTCAGGTGTGCCTATAGTGACGCGAATGTAATTCGGCATCTGGTAGGGGTGCAACGGTCTAACAATAATACCCCGGTCTAAGAGAAAATTATAGAGCTTACTGGAATCCTCTTTGCAATCAAATGTGAGGAAATTACAAGAGGAGTCAATAAATTCTAAATTTAACTGCTGAAAACCCTCTTGCATTTGTTGCATTCCAGCAGCGTTATTTTTAAGGCTACGCGCTATGAAATCACTATCATCGATAGCAGCATGGGCTGCAGTTAAGGCCAGTTGATTGACTGCAAAAGGTAATTGTACTCGTTGCAATAAACTAATGATCTCTGGATTCGCTATCGCATAACCCAAACGCAAACCAGCCATGCCATAGATTTTTGAAAAAGTACGCGTGATAAGTAAGTTAGGATGTTCATCTAGCCAGGAAATGCTATTACAGGTTAATTGCTTTGCGGCGTATTCATAATAAGCCTCATCCAATACTAAAATAGTGCTTGCAGGAATATTTTCTAATAAGCGTTTAATCTCGTTTTGGCTAATTAATAAACCCGTGGGATTATTGGGATTGGCAATAAATAATAAACCGGTATTTTCATCACAGCCTTTTATTAAATTATCAATATCCACTTCCCAATCCGCTTTAATCGGTACACTTCGCA
>SCSO01000109.1 GCA_004297865.1 Legionella sp. | reverse complement strand
GAAAGTGTTGAGCAAAATGGAATTGTGTTCATTGATGAATTAGATAAAGTAGCACGCCGTACGGAAAATAGTGGTGGTGGTGATGTGTCTCGCGAAGGGGTGCAACGCGATCTATTACCCTTAGTTGAAGGAACCACCGTTTCTACCAAATATGGCATGATTAAATCCGATCATATTTTGTTTATCGCTTCTGGTGCTTTCCATGTGGCTAAGCCTTCTGATTTGATTGCTGAACTACAAGGGCGATTCCCCATTCGTGTGGAATTATCTGCCTTATCGGTTGAAGACTTTGTGCGTATTTTGACGGAACCCAGTGCTTCATTAACTTTGCAGTATTCTGCGTTAATGGCTACAGAAGGCTTACAATTAAACTTTGATCCTACGGGAATTCGTCGTTTGGCTGAAGTGGCTTGGCAGGTGAATGAGCGTATGGAAAATATTGGCGCTAGACGTTTATACACTGTGATGGAACGCATGTTAGAAGTTGTTTCATTTGAAGCAACCGACAAAGCTGGTGACGTAGTGCATGTGAATGCGGAGTACGTGGATAAAAATCTAGCTGAATTAGTAGCAGATGAAGATTTAGCCAGATATATTCTTTAATAAAAAAGCGGGAACTAGTAGAGATGAATTGTAAACATGCACTACTAGCCCCGCTTTTTCGCATCAAAACAACCCAATTATTTTAATGACTTTCTTGCTCTAGGAGCTTCTTCTGGCTCATCCTGGGCATTTTTCAAAGCCGAACGATAATTGAGGGTAGGATTCAATAGGGATTTAAGCATTTCATTTCCTACTGCCGTATGCTCATCTTGTGGGGCTTTATTTAATTGAGCTTGGATTTCAGCCGCAGTGCCTTGGTAAAGTTGTCCATTACCACAGGACAGCATATAAAAACCGGTTTCTTTTCTATTTTCATCCACTTCCATAGACAAAAAAACACGTTTTTGGGCTGCTTGATCTGTAAAAAAACTGACAGCATCTTCTCTAGAATCGAAGTATAATGTATTGTCTTTAGGAGCTTCACTTTGCGGATACTTTTTGTTGTAGTCTTCAACTATTTTTTTCCATTCCTGGCTAGGGTTAACCGTTGGTTTAGGGATGACTTTGAAAGCATTAGGCTTTAATTGATCATCCATAGCTTGCTGTCTAGCAGCTTGCTCTCGTTCCTCTTCTTCAGCGATTAAACGTTCTCTTTTTTGATTGTCCAATTCTAAATTGGTTTGTTCTTGTTGTTTGGCTCGGTCTTTTTCTAACTGCTTTTTAATGGAGTCATTATGGCTAGACATGGTGTACCTCATAAAAATGATAATTTACATAGCGTTGGGTATAAGATACTAGAAATTTGCTCTTAAAAAGCTTAAATAACCGTAAATTTACTCATATTTAACAAATTAATAACATTATAGTGTATAATCTACGCTCTTTGAATTCTGTGGTTCTCTATGATTGATAAAAATATTATAGATTTGGTTGAAAAAATATCAAAAGAATGCTTTTCTGAGAACTTTGATGCTTATGCCAGTCCACCCAATAAAGGTTTTCTGCCGGAAAGAGCATTTGCAAATACTGCGAATTCTAGCCCTGAAACGAAAATTAGGGTCTGGTTGTGGCGGATACAAAGGTATTTTTTGGTTCCAAGCAAAGAAACTAATGAAAATTCTCGTGCTAACACGCTCCTTCATTTGCAACACTTTTTTAATGAATTTCCCAATTATTCTGATGAATTAAAAGAGTATTTTTGTACTGATCCTGAAGCTTTAAACTGCGTCATTTTTACTTTATTAATGAATCGCAACCAACAAGATTGGCAAAAAATAGTACCTATCATTAAATCATTTAATAAAGATCTGCAGCAAAATACCCTGTTAGACTGGTGTTATCAATTTTATTTTAACAGGAAATTCCTCGATCATGAGGCCTATTTAGAGCGTTTAATTGAGTTTTCACAGGACAAGCAATTGGATTTAGCTCGTTCTTTGACAGCTAGACTATTTAAACACGTGGCTCTAGGAGCCTGGTATGCTGAAAATCCTAAACAAAACCCTAGCGGGTCTTTATCTTTATTATTACCTAAGCCACAACCAGCGCCGAATACGGTTATACCTTCTTTAATTTATTCCAGTGTGTATATTTTATTGTTAACCAATACAGAAGGTTATATCACTAATCTAACGCGGCAAATGGTAAATCATTTTATAGCTCAATTTACTATGCAAACAAGAAATGAAGATCCTTATTTTAAGACTGAGGAATTTGATATTCTTTCATATCAGTGGTTGAAATTATTTTTAGGTAAATCATCTGAGTTGAGTAAATGCCAATTGACTAAGAAAGAACATTTTTTAGGACTTTCATATTTATATCGCTGCTATCGTGCTGATCCAGGTTTTCTTATAGAAACTTATGATAATGCAATTTACTTGGCATCATTATTATTGCAATTTGAGGCATATGTTGCAGCCTATGAAATGTATGATAATGTGATCTGCCTTCATGATATAGTGACTATCCCACGCTCTAAAGAAGAGATCAGTAATACGAACTTGAACCATAGTTTCTTTTGTTATGTTGCTCGAATACACCAATGGTTGGATGGAGAGGAAGATAAACCTCAGTTTAATGAACAAGAATTGGATTTAATACAAAATCTAAAAGCAGCAAAAATTACCAAAAACCAAAAATGGACAGTAAGACAAGAGCAATTATTAATAGTTGCAGACCGCTTAGTTAAACGATTTAAAGAAAGTCAAAATGATGCCTTACGTCAAGAGTGTAAAGAAAGATATCAATTCATTGATCATTTATTACAAACCTCACAAAAAACAAGAATAGACCGTTTATTTACATTACCTAAAAAACAAGTTAAAACGAAGCTAATAGTGGATGCTAAACCAGCAGATGATGCTAAACCAGCAGATGATGCTAAACCAGCAGATGATGCTAAATTAGCAGCTGAGGCTAAATTAGCAGCTGAGGCTAAATTAGCAGCTGAGGCTAAATTAGCAGCTGAGGCTAAATTAGCAGCCGAGGCTAAATTAGCAGCTGAAGCTAAATTAGCAGCTGAAGCTAAATTAGCAGCTGAAGCTAAATTAGCAGCTGAAGCTAAATTAGCAGCTGAGGCTAAATTAGCAGCTGAGGCTAAATTAGCAGCTGAGGCTAAATTAGCAGCTGAGGCTAAATTAGCAGCTGAGGCTAAATTGGCAGCCGAAGCTAAATTAGCAGCCGAAGCTAAGCCAAAAACAGCGGCTAAGCCAAAAGTAGAGGCTAAGCCAAAAGTAGAGGCTAAGCCAAAAACAGCGGCTAAGCCAAAAGTAGAAGCTAAGCCAAAAACAGCGGCTAAGCCAAAAGTAGAGGCTAAGCCAAAAACAGTGGCTAAGCCAAAAACAGTGGCTAAGCCAAAAACTGAGACTAGACCTAAGGCAGCAATCTCAACACAAAGATCCCCGCAAGTATTTAAGACCACCTCTTTACCTAAAGGCCAACCCCTTTTGCCCCCAGTAAAAAGACCAGTAGTTTCCAATGAAGTAAAACAAAAAGTAACTGTAATTGTAAATACCGCTTTGCAAAAAGGCATTAATTCTAGAAACGAATTTGAAGCTAACATGAAAGCAGCTAAAACATGGCAAAAGCTGGAAGGGAGTAGTCAATCCCCTGGGGACCTAAAAGACTATCCAAAATTAGGCAGTGAGCCTCCTCAAAAAACTAAAAAAACTAAAAATACTTTAAAGTTTTTTGCTCCTGCTCCTGCTCCTGCTGCTGTGCAAGCTGCTGTGCAAGCTGCTGTTCCTGAACCAAAACAAGTTGAACCAGTGCAATCTCTTACTCCGGAATTAATACAAACACCAATACAAGCTCAAGAGAATGTACCTATAACCTTAACAATACTTCCTGTTCCTAAAGTCCAATTGATTAATCGTCAAATGCTACCCCCGTTGGTTATGCAATTAATTGACGAGTTAAGAGTTCATTTAGGACAAGCAGAGTTTTATTTAAGCGGTGCAGCTCCTTCCAACATCCTCGATGAAATGAAACCTAACGATTATGACGTTGTTGCAATAAATACCTCACTGGAAGAGATTAAAGATTTTTTTGCGAAAAAAGGGTTTAAACCCGAAAAACGAGGGGAAGATAAGAGTCATCCTATTGTATATTGTGAAATAGGTGAGAATATTTCTTTTGATTTCGCCGTATTGCAAGCTAAAGCAGAACAAACTAGTCAAACTCTTTTACAAAATGATTATGCAGTTCGCGACTTCAATGTGAATGCGCAATATTGCAAATTTACCGCAGAAAATGAATTCCCGGTATTTAGTTTTGAAAATGCATTGAAAACGCGTAATGAAAAGATCTTGTGTACCATAAAAGATCCTTTGGAATCTTTTAAAGAGGATCCTACTCGTTTAATTCGTTTAATTAAAATATTGATCACCCAGCCTGGTTACACACAAGAGCCCCAATTAAAAGCCGCATTAAAAGCGTTAGAGGGTAAATGGAGTCCATTGTTTAGCGAATTTATGGGAAGGGAAAAGGGCAACGGGCATCGCTTAAGTCATGCCTGGAGAAAATTATTCTCGCGTCATTCTTTTGCTGAAGTCGTTAATATACTGGGTCAATTAGGTGTGGTTGAAGAATTAACTGGATTCTCTGTAACCGATTTAGAAGCCGTACACGCTAGAATACCGCCACTGAAATTGGGGAATGAAAAATTTATTTTCTGGCTTATGGCCCTTCGTTTATATGCAGTAGAAAAAAATCCTAGATGCACAGTCAAGCCAATGCAGCATCTCGTGAATTTTAATAACGACGAAAACGCCTTGATGCAATTAGTTAGGATAAAAACATTAGAACCAGCTATCAATGGACCCATTAAATTCAGTCCAGAATTAGATAGCTTGATCAAAGCGTTTAAATTACCTGAACCTAAAGCAGAGCCGAAACCGAACCCCCAACCCGTATTAACAGATTCTGGACCGGCAATCGCATTGAAATGTTAAGCTATCGCGCTAAATCCTAATGGGTTTGCATTTGCCCTAGCATAAAAGGATAATCGTGTCGGCAACGGGCATAGGCTTTGCCTATCTGCTTGGAGTTTGCATAAAAGGCATAATGTGTGGCGTTATAGCCACAGCAGGGGATTGAACTAATAAAACAACCTCTTTTGGCGTTCCATACCCATCCAGCCGAAGTAGGTTCTAGAGTTCTGCCATCAAAGCATACGTAATGAGGCTGGGAATAATGGCCGCCGCGGATGCAGCCTTGAGCTTGCGCCCCATTGAGGAACAATAATCCCAGTAATATGAAAGTTATACGCACGAACTCATCCTTAAAGTGCTATACTTTTAATAATAAATTTAGCTCATGTTTCTGTCATTGCAAGCAAGATGTTGGAAATAATCGCAAATTTAAGGTTGACTTAAGGAATTAAGCTTAAAATAAGTACATAAATGAGTTTTGGAGTCGATTTATGCCTCAATATAATAATTTCCAAGAAGCGCTGCAACATGTTATGGAATCCGATACCCCCAAGGCAATTGCAGCCTTAGATGACCTCCTCAAAGTCGGACCTTTAGATGAAAATCAATTTAAACAAGCAATTAATCTGCACAAAGAATTTTGGAAAGAATTACTTAAAATTCCACAAGGTGGCATTTTTAGCGGATTATTTGGTGCTCCTACATTT
>SCSO01000108.1 GCA_004297865.1 Legionella sp. | reverse complement strand
ACCATTGCATAACGCTCCCAATCTCGACCTTGTTCCTGATAATACGTTTCCATAGCATCTAAACAACAGATTAAAGGCCCACTGTCGCCATTTGGTCGTAAACGCAAATCCACCCGAAAAACAAAGCCATCTGCTGTCACATGATGCAATAACTGGATAAATTGTTGGACCATTTTCTGAAAGAATTGTTCATTACTGACAGATTCTTCACCATCGGTTAATCCCAGCTGACTGAAGGCAAAAATCAAATCGATATCAGAAGAAAAATTTAATTCCCGTCCACCCAATTTCCCCATAGCCAATACATGACAGTGTACTTCATTGCCTACTTCATCTCGAGGAAGACCATAACGTAGAGATAAATGGTGTTTGCAATACGCCAAAGTATATAAAATAAGCGCATCAGCACAATCAGACCAAGATCGCATGATGTCTTCTGTGCTGGCTTGATTAGACAATTGTAATAATAAAAGCCGTAAAAAATGCCAATGACGAAAATGACGTAATTCGCGTTGGAATTGCCCTATATTGGCGGTGAGCTGCAGTTGTTGTATGGCTTTAAAGTAATCTTCACGTGTAAGTAAAGATTGACACTCATCTTGCTGCAAAAGAGCAAGTAAGCGTTCAATCTGACGACTGGCATAATCACTAATGAGCACTAATTTAATCGCAGTGGCTTTCAGTGGATGCTGCAGCGCAGCAAAATGTTTGTCGATAAACCAGGCTTTGGTTTGCTCTAATTCCATCATTTCATTATTCAAGACCTGAACTCATCAGCAAAAGTGGCTAATCTTAAAGAGTAACCATACCTTTATGAAATTACAATTGCGCAAAAGCACAGACTAGCGTTACTCTATATTAAACCGACCATATTAGACTACTATGAATATTTGCCTACGCGTGTTCGTTTTCTTTACTTGCTTCTCTTCACTGGTCTATGCCGTAGGTGAACCTTTAAATATAGGGGTTACCAACTTCACCCCGCCCTTCATCATGCATGATGCTGATAAAAAGTCCTATGGTTTTGATATCGATATGATGAATTATATCTGCAAAGTGATGCAACGCACTTGTGTCTACAAAATCATGTCTTTCGATGAGTTGATACCCGCGGTAGCGAATAACAGCATTGACGTCGCGGTCAGTTCTCTGACCATTACTGCTGAGCGCACTAAAATGGTTAATTTCAGTTTACCCTATCTTTTAAGTTATTCTCGTTTCTTAGCAAAAAGATCCAATGTCACTACTCCCTTTAGTTTGTCTTTAATCAATGGCAAAAGGATAGGGGTTCGTACGGGAACAGTGTTTGGTGATCAAATAAAACATTTGGGTATTAAGGATGCGGTGATTAGTGAATATTCGCAGATAGAAGAATTATTAGAGGCTTTAAGCGCAGATAAAGTGGATTTTGTTTTATTGGATAGCCCAACCACAAATTATTGGGAAGCTAATTCCAGTAGCGCCTTTATGAAAGTGGGTCCGGCTTATATGTATGGTTATGGCTTGGGTATTGCCACTACTCCGATTAATTTACCAGCAATCAATAGAGCCTTATTACAATATCAAGCGAGTCCTGAGTATAAGATTAATTTTGATAAGTATATTATTGAGTTTTAAAGACCGGGCTAATGCAGGCTACGTTTTATGATTCTAAATTAGAGAGGATAGCCCGCCTTTGCGTGGCTCTAATGCAAAGTCTGCCCTTGAACAATACAACGAGTAATAATTTGACGAGTAACGAAGTCACCTTGACTGGCACCGTATATTGATG
>SCSO01000107.1 GCA_004297865.1 Legionella sp. | reverse complement strand
CTTATGATTCCCCGCGAGAAACTTACAGTACCAATGTTATGGGAACAGTTTCGTTATTTGAAGCAGTTAGGCAAGTAGGGTCTATTAATGCTGTTGTGAATGTTACCAGTGATAAGTGTTATGAAAATCAGGAATGGCTTTGGGGATATCGTGAATCCGATCCTATGGGTGGTTTTGATCCCTATAGTGCAAGCAAGGGTTGTGCTGAATTAGTAACTTCTTCCTATCGCAACTCCTTTTTTAACCCGCAAAACTATAATGAACATGGATGCGCTTTGGCAAGCGTAAGAGCAGGTAATGTCATTGGCGGTGGCGATTGGGCATTAGATCGACTGGTACCAGATGTCCTAAGAGCTTTTTCACAAAACGAAATTGTGAAAATACGAAATCCCAATGCTACTCGCCCATGGCAGCATGTTCTTGAGCCTTTATCTGGTTATTTGATTCTGGCAGAAAGACTTTATCAAAAGGGTGCTGTATATTCTGAGAGTTGGAATTTTGGTCCTAAAGAAGAAAATGCACAAACGGTACAAAAGATTGTAGAATCTTTGGTGTTAACTTGGGGTGAAGATGCTCAATGGCAGCTAGATGGTCAGACACACCCACATGAAGCTCATTTTCTTAAATTAGATTGCTCAAAAGCTAAAAAAACATTGGGATGGCAGCCAGTTTGGGGGCTTGAACAAACTCTAAGCCGTACAGTGAATTGGCATAAAACCTGGCTTACAGGTGCTGATATGTATGAATATACAATAAATGAAATTAATGATTATATGAATTCACAGATAGGTTTATAAGTATGTCTAAAGATTATTTACGTCAAGAGATACTCTCATTAGTAGCTCAATATGCTGAATTACAATATGCACCCCAGGCTTTTGAAGCAGGTAAGAGTTCGGTTCCTCCTTCTGGTAAAGTGATAGGTGCTAATGAGTTGCAAAAAATGGTTGAAGCATCTTTAGATGGCTGGTTAACCACGGGTCGTTTTAATGAGGCATTTCAAAAACGCTTGGGAGAGTACATAGGTGTACCTTATGTTTTGACAACCACATCAGGATCATCGGCAAACTTACTAGCCTTAACCGCTTTGACTTCACCAAAATTAGGTAATCGTCAATTAAAGCCAGGCGATGAGGTTATTACAGTTGCGGCAGGGTTTCCCACAACAGTAAATCCAATTATTCAAAATGGTTTAATACCTGTTTTTGTAGATGTTGATATTCCAACCTACAATATTAATGCAAGTCTTATTGAAGGCGCGATCTCCAATAAGACTAAAGCGATAATGATTGCTCATACCTTAGGAAATACGTTTAACCTAAATGAAGTCAAGCGTATTACTGATAAGTACGGTTTATGGTTAATTGAAGATTGTTGTGATGCATTGGGATCAACCTATGATGGGAAAATGGTAGGTTCTTTTGGTGATATTGCCACAGTAAGTTTTTATCCTGCACACCATATTACTATGGGAGAGGGCGGCGCATTATTCACAAAATCTAAAACATTACATACCTTAATAGAATCATTTCGTGATTGGGGCCGAGATTGTTATTGTGCTCCTGGTTGTGATAATACTTGCGGCAAGCGTTTTGAACAGCAATTTGGTTCCCTGCCTGTGGGGTATGACCATAAATATACCTATTCTCACATTGGCTACAATTTAAAAATTACTGATATGCAAGCAGCATGTGGCTTGGCTCAAATGGATAGCCTGGAGCAATTTGTTCTTCAGCGTAAAGCTAATTTTAAGTACTTAAAAAACGGTCTTGATACCTGCAAAGAGTTTATTATCTTGCCGGAGGCTACACCGAACTCAGATCCTTCATGGTTTGGTTTTCCAATTACATTAAAAGCTGAAAATAAAATTGATCGCGTAGATTTTATGAAGTTTTTAACACGACAACATATTGGAACAAGGCTTTTATTTGCAGGAAACTTAACTCGGCAACCCTATTTTGAGAATGTTAATTATCGAATTCATGGCGATTTAACTAATACAGATATCATTATGAATGATACATTTTGGATAGGGGTATATCCTGGCTTAACACAAATCCATCTTGATTTTGTCATTGGAAAATTTGAAGAGTTTTTTGGAATTTCTTTCTAATGTAAAAGGGGTAGTCATGAAAGCATCAGATGCTGTAGCTGAATTACTAGCTCATAAACAGGTTAATTTCGGTTTCGAACTTATTGGTGGAATGATTACTCATCTTGTAGACAGTATAAATCAATTAGGTAAAACCAAATTATTTTCAGTGCATCATGAACAAGGCGCGGCTTTTGCAGCGGGTGGAATTGCTCGCGCGACCAATAATAAAATTCTTGGCATTGCATTGG
>SCSO01000106.1 GCA_004297865.1 Legionella sp. | reverse complement strand
CATCGAGTTTCGGAAGAGCGCTTTTTAACAAAGCTTGAAGATTATTTAAGTGAGAAAGAAGCGGATCGGGTTTTGCGGACTATGATTGACTGGGGTCGTTATGCAGAAATTTTCGCCTATGATTTTAATACGGGATTTTTGAGTTTGGAAAATCCTGGGAAGTTGTTGTGATAAAATTTCTAGATCGCATTTGTCGTTCGTAGGTTGTAGGTTGGGTCGTGACCCAACCTACATATATATGGGGTCTTAGGCCGGTCTCTTCATTAAAAAATTCATGATCTTAAATAAGCGCTCCGGGCTACCCGCCATTTGAAGGTCTGTTTTGTAATGATTGTTAACCACAAAAGCTGGTACCGCCCTAATTTGATAATGAGCCATTAAGGCCATGCCATTATTTACACGCATATCAATAGTCGGCGAACTTTCAAAAGCACTTTTGGCAATTTCTTTATCCACGCCATTCGCAGCAAAGAAATCAATCATAGACTGTTTGGAATTCAAACCTTGCTTATCGTCTTGAATCGCTTTAAATAATAAAGGATTCATTTTATCAGCAAGCGCTAACGTTTTTGCGGTGTAATAGGCTTTAGCATACAGTGCCCAATCGGGTTTAAAGACAACAGGGACTCGATCAATTCGCACCGCCTTACCCAGTTTTCCTGACCATTCATTTAATGGACTTTCCATTTTATAACACCAAGGACAGCCATAGCTGAAAAACTCAGTCACTGTTGGGCCTTTGATCACATTGTTGGGCGATTGTGCGACCACTTGATAATCTTTACCTTCAACAAATTCTGCGGCCATTGCCATGCTGGGCAATAAAAATAAAATACAAAGTAATTTTTTTAACATACTTATAAGTTCCTTAATATAAACCTTCAATATAATGAGCTACTGCTTCCATATCGTCTTGATCCATTCTCTTGCTAATATCATGCATGATATGGTTTAGATCATTATTACGTTTGCCGTCTTTATAAGCTTGCAATTGTAACACAAGATATTCACTGTGCTGCCCTGAAATAATAGGGAAACCTGCTTCTGCGTTCCCAGTTCCCTTTGGCCCATGGCAAGCAATGCAAGCGGTGATGTGTTTAGTCAAATCGCCCCCACGATACAATTGCTCTCCCCTTTTTAAGTATTTTTTAGGGGTTACTCCTTTGGCGCGAGGCATCATAGCATAATAATTGGCCAATTCCAGCATGTCTTGATCAGTTAAAGAAGCAACAATACCCGTCATGGTTGGGACATTACGTAACTTACCGATTTTGATATCTTTCAATTGTTTCACAAAATAAGTAGGATGCTGTCCTGCTAAATTGGGCCAGATGGGTTGCGGACTAATCCCTTCAACCCCATGACAGGCTGTACAAACTGTGGCTTTATTGGCTGGTGTTTGCGTGGTTTCTTCCGCATAACTTGTGAACGACCAGCACAATATAAAGGCTAGTGCTAATTTTTTCATCGATTTCTCATCAAAATTTTTAAATTAATGGTACACTGCTTAGGTGAAAATCCCAAAATGAATTATTAATTATGTTAACAAATCCTTACGCAAAAGCGGTATTTATTAAAAGTGCTGCAAAAGTCAGCCAACTTCCCGATGATGAAGGCTATGAAGTAGCCTTTGCTGGACGCTCTAATGCGGGGAAATCCAGTGCCTTGAATTGTTTGACCGGCATTAAAAGTTTAGCGCGCACCAGTAAAACACCCGGACGTACGCAACTCATTAATTTGTTTGCCATTGATCCTGAACGACGTTTAGTCGATTTGCCTGGTTATGGTTATGCAAAAGTGGCTTTGCAAGTGAAATTAGAATGGCAAAAAAACCTTGCCCACTACCTTGAGGTTAGAGACAGTTTAAAAGGCTTGGTTTTATTAATGGATATTCGTCACCCATTAAAAGACCTTGATCAGACGATGATCGAATGGGCTCTTGAAGGTGAACTTCCCGTGCACATTTTATTAACCAAAGCCGATAAATTAAATCGTAGTGAAGTGAATAATGCTCTAGCTAAAGTTCGCAAACATTATGATTTAGCAAAACACTTGATTAGTGTGCAAGCCTTTTCTTCTCTGAAAAAAGAAGGCGTGGCTGAGTTAATTCAACAATTAAATGTGTGGCTCAACATCAATCAAAACTCATAGATCAATGCGGGTAACCCCAGGAATTTCCATGACCAACTCTTTGGAGTAAGCAGTGGACGGGGTTTGAAAACCTGCAGGTGCATGACCTGCTAAAATTTTATTGATTATCAATAAAACGGAAATGGAGGTCAGCTCATAACCATTGGGGGTAGTCATTAATGCCGACTTGGAGTGTCCTTGGGTATTGACTACCTCACCATAAATTTTGGCGATAGAATTTTGTCTGGATTTTAAAGAAGGGCCTTCGGGCATTTGCTCGATTTTCTTTTCCATGTAACTTTTTAAAGGTGCCCATTTCAAAATGGATTTAATAAGACTTAAAAATTTATTCATTTTGATGATTTTTTTAGGTAAGGCCATATAGACTTCAATGTGAGGGATCCGGGTACTCCACCAAGCAGAAGCAATATCACCCCAAGATATCGTAGAACACATTAAGGGCTTATTTCCGCCAAAGTCGAAATTTCTTGCTTTACCATTTAAAGAAATCCGTTTTAATGCCCCTTTATCACGAATCATAGTGCCTTCAGCTAAACCTTCTAAAGCAGTCTTTGCTGTGCCGCGAGAAATGCCTAAACCCGCACTACTGTCATTTTGTTTAGCCGCTATGGCGAGAGTTAGATGCGTGGCATCAGGTAAAAGACTCTTCAAATGTTGTGCGAGACAATCACTTGGAACAACATCGAAACCCGCCCCCGGCAAAAGCATTATCCCGGCGGCTTTGGCCTGGGCATCCCATTTCATCAACTCTTCAAATACTTTGTATTCGCCGGTAATGTCCAAATAATGAGTATTCGTTTTAATGCAGGCCGTAGCCATTTTGGCGTAGGTATACATAAAGGGGCCTGCGCAGTTGATCACGGCAATAAAATTTTCTAAAGCCTTGTCTATTTCTTGGGAGTTTTCTAAATCAATGACTAGATAAGGTAACTTTAAATTCTGCGCTTGTTGTTGCAATTTTTCCTGATTACGTCCTGCGAGAACAGGATTTAAACCATGGTTAATACATAATTCCGCAATTAAATTGCCAGTATATCCATAAGACCCATAGATCAAAAAATTATTTTTTTTAGTCACATCTTAGCCTTATTGTTGGCGAATTCTATTAGATTTAAAAGCTTACTCTATTCAGTCTATACTGAATTCTTTTTAAGCTCGAGCAATTTTATAAAATTGCTACATAATCACTTCTAACCAGCATTAAATCAAGTTAAGATAAACCTATCCAAACCTCCATAAGCTTGTATGCCTACAAAAAGTTTTTTTGATACTCTCATTGTAGAATTTGATAATTCTCTGCGGACTCTTATCCCGCCTAAAAAGCGCATGAGTAATCGAGCCTCACCGGCGCAGCACATTCAAGAGGGTTCTTTGACTGCTTCCGAAAAAAAACACATAGCAGGCTTGATGCGAGTCAATCATGCAGGAGAAGTTTGTGCTCAGGCCTTGTATCAAGGACAGGCATTAACCGCGAATTTAAGCCATGTTAAACAACAAATGGCTCAAGCAGCTGCCGAAGAAATTGATCATCTAGCCTGGTGTGAAGAACGTCTAGCAGAGCTTGGCAGTCGCCCAAGTATCTTAAACCCTTTATGGTATGGTGGTTCCTTATTGATTGGTGCTTTAGCAGGATTGGCCGGTGATGCACTGAGTTTAGGGTTCGTTGCTGAAACTGAACGACAAGTGACTGCACATTTACAATCACATCGACTTACCTTACCCTCAAAGGATAAAAAAACAATTGCTATCTTAGAAAGAATGCAGGCCGATGAAGAACATCATGCAACTGTAGCAATGGAATCAGGAGCCAAAGAGCTTCCGTTTATGTTAAAGCAAGGAATGAGTTTAATTTCTAAATTGATGACAAAAAGCAGTTACTACTTATAAATATAAATAAGGAATCTAGGGATGGATTACAATACTTTATTTATTCTCTTTGTAATACTTATTGCCTATGTTTTTGATTTTATCAACGGCTTTCATGACGCCGCCAATTCCATCGCGACCATTGTCACTACCGGGGTTTTAACACCTCGCCAAGCAGTGTTATGGGCAGCCTTTTTTAATTTTATCGCGTTTTTAGTATTCAATTTAATGGTGGCCAAAACTATTGGTAGTGGACTCATTGATACCAGCCTTGTCGATGCTACTTTTATTTTATCTGCATTAATAGGCGCTATTTTTTGGAATTTAGTCACTTGGTATTATGGGTTACCTTCCAGTTCCTCACACGCCTTGATTGGAGGCTTAGCTGGAGCGGCCATAGCCAAAGGTGGGGTGACTTCTTTGAAATTAGCCGGTTTTTACAAAGTTGCCGTGGGTATTTTTCTTTCTCCTATTCTGGGCTTAAGCATTGGTTTCTTAATCACTTACTGTCTAAAACATTTATTAAAAAATAAAAAAGAAGAACAATTAAATCACTGGTTTAAATTCTTTCAACTGGGTTCTTCCGCGCTACTCAGTCTTACTCATGGGGGTAATGATGCGCAAAAAACCATGGGGATCATTGCTATTCTTATTTTTTCAACTTCTTGGATAGACGGTCCCTTTTATATCCCCTTTTGGGTAGTGATTTCTTGCCATGCGGTGATCAGTCTGGGAACTCTTGCTGGCGGTTGGCGCATTGTGCATACCATGGGAACTAAAATCACCCATTTAAATACCATGAAAGGTTGTGCCGCAGAAACGGGAGCAGCCATTACCATTTTCATGGCCACAGAATTTGGAGTTCCTGTATCCACCACTCATACTGTAACCGGTGCAATTACTGGGGTGGGTATAGTGAATGGAGTGGGCGGTGCTCATTGGAAGGTGCTGCGTAGAATATTCTTATCTTGGTTATTAACCATCCCAGCAGCGGGTATGGTTTCTGGCGCTCTGATGTTATTTATTACCTAGAAAAGATAGGGATGCCTCTTTCAAGGCATCCCAAAATACCTTATTCAGCAGTGCATTCTCTTGTTACTTCTAAGGCACTATTCGTCCGACTAAAAACGAAATAGATCACCAAACCAATAACCATCCACACTGCAAAACGGATCATGGTGATAGCTGGAAGATTAATGATTAAATAGAGGCAACTGATTATTCCCAAAACAGGAACTAAAGGTAGGCCTGGTGTTTTAAAAGGACGTGGCATTTCAGGGTGTTTGTAGCGTAAGTACAATACACCAGAGCATACAATGATAAAGGCAAACAAAGTACCAATGTTAACTAATTCTGCTAAATCGCTAATAGGTATCATGGCAGAAAGTGACGCCATTAAAGTACCGCAAAGCAGAATAATGCGCACAGGTGTATGAGTTTTTTCATGGGTTTTCGCAAAGACTTTCGGTAACAAACCATCACGAGCCATTGCTAAAAAGACGCGAGTCAATCCATAGAATAAAACCAACATCACTGTCGTCAATCCGGCAATCGCGCCAACACCCACCAAGCCTGCTGCTAGGCGATAACCCAGAACTAATAATGAATGACTAATGGGAGAAGCAACATTTAGGGTACTGTAATGCGCAATACCGGTTAACAATCCTGCAACCACAATATAGATCACCGTACAGATGAGTAAAGAACCGATAATGCCTATAGGTAAATCACGTTGCGGATTGATAGCTTCTTCGGCAGCAGTAGATACGGCATCAAAACCCACGTAAGCAAAAAAGATTAAGGACGCACCCTTCATGACACCAGCCCATCCAAAAGGCATAAAAGGAGTCCAATTCTCTAAATGCACTTCGCGTAACGCAATGGTAATAAAAATTAAAATTACACTGAGCTTGATTAAAACCATGATGTTATTAAACCGCGTACTGGATTTAACCCCCATTATTAGTAAGCCCGTCAAAGCAGCAATAATGGAAAAAGAGAGTAAATTAAAAATACCTCCATCCACAGGACCATGTAAAAGAAGGGGAGAAATGTGAATATGCAAAGCCGCTAAGAAATCATTGGCATAACTACTCCACCCGACCGAAACTGCAGACACAGAAATAGAATATTCCAATAATAAATCCCAGCCCACAATCCACGCGAGTAGTTCACCAAAACCTGCGTAAGCATAACCATAGGCACTACCGCAACCACCAATAGATGCGGCGAGCTCCGCATAAGATAATGCAGCAAAGGTGCAGGCGAAACCCGCCACAATGTAGGATAGAACAACTGCAGGTCCACTATGTGTTGCTGCAACAATTCCTGTTAAGATAAAAATACCCGCGCCAATAATAGCTCCAATTCCTAAGAGAGTTAAATCGAAAGCAGTGAGGCATTTGGCTAGGTGAGATTCGGTATCCGCTGAGTTAGAGATATCTTTTTTGCGAAAGAGGTCCATGATATGATGCCTTCATTTTATGATTCGTTTATTACTTCGCATCATGATGCGACTAATAGCAAATCCGGTTTAAACCAAAAAAACGAAAACTGTACCCTTAAACTCTATCATTAAAATAAGAAAAGGCGAAACCCCCATTATGTGTAAAAAATATTTTTACCTCTTAATGTTAAGTTTGGTCTTTTTTCTTCCCACCCGAGCGTTTGCCGATCAAGATCCACAGGCCTGCTCCAAATGGGTTGCTTTTCTTAAACCGGCCTGTCAACACCTGCATCGCATTTGGACTGAAGGAAAAAATGAATTATATCTTTCCGGCTATGCTTGGCATAATCGCTATACCTATACTCCTGAAAGGATTAAAACCTATAACGAATTAGCTTGGGGTGGTGGTTTCGGTAAAGGCTACTTAGATGAGCATGGTAATTTTCATGCAATAGCCGCTTTCGCTTTTCTAGATTCGCATAAAAATATTGAACCAGTAGTCAATTACTCTTATTTTATAACCGCGCACTTTCCTCACGATTTTAGTATAGGTTTAGGTGGCACTGTTTTAATCACTTCACGACCGGATATTCTTAATGGCATACCTTTTATTGGCGCACTACCCGCTGCACTGATTACCTTTAAAAAGACAACTATTGGCTTAACCTATATTCCTGGTGCGGTCGGTGCGGGTAACGTCTTATATATAGTTGGTAAATATACTTTTTAAGCTGCAAAAAAGTTGCATAGTGCTTTTTCTCTTGCTAGTCTCTCTAAGATTTTTAACTAACGGTGTCAAGGAGTTGTAACATGATGTTTAAATCTAAATTGGCTACTTTAATGAGCGCTATAATTTTTACCGGCGTGGCTTTTGCTGCTAAACCGATGCAATGCCCTAGTTTAGCCTCTATTAAAGCGGAAGGACTTACTTATGCTGAAGAAATTTACGAAGGCTTGTATCTTGATTACAGCATGAGCAATTATGACACAGAAACTAACTGGTTTTTTTTAATGGGTCCTATTCGTGCTGACTCAACCGAAAATGCTATTACAGAAGGGAATAAAGTACTTGCCACTTTATCAGGTACCGCTACACCTGAAACAGATGAAGAAGGTGATATCGTTTGTGAATATAATTCTGGCAATGCAGAACTTGGTGTTTATGCCGTTCATCCAGAAGCCGCTCTTTCTCCATCGAAGATGACTCGCATCCTTCGTCAAGGTCGTTAATCCATTTTTCGAGCCCGGGTTCGGGCTCGAAAGAAGACCGCCCCCTCCGTCTATGCAATATTCCACCAAATGTGCTATGTTTTTGTAAGGACTCTTACATAGGGATATTAAAATGAAATCATTTGTTGAACAGGCACAATTTTATGCAGGATATCATCAAAATCCGATAACTCGTTATACCCATCTGGCTGGTGTGCCTTTAATCATCCTGTCCTTAATGATTTTTTTAGGTTTTCTTAAGATTATTCTTCCTGGTGTTTTTTCAACCAATCTGGCGTTTTTGGCAACCCTAGTACTTTTAGTCTACTATTTTCGGCTTAATTGGCAACTTAGTTTAGCATTAACCCCTATTCTGCTCATTTTACTGTGGATAGCCAGTATGTTTAATCATGCAGGCCCCACTAAGCTAGGTATTTGGGCCTTTATTATCACCTTTGTGGCCGGTTGGGGATTACAATTATATGGCCATTACATAGAAGGTAGAAAACCTGCATTAATGGATAACCTCTGCCAAGCACTGATTGCGCCCTTGTATTTAACTGCAGAAGTTTTATTTATGGCCGGCTTGATGCTGCCTTTAAAAGAACAAATCTATGGCCCCACTGCGACTATCGTTGTCGAAGAAAAAGCACCCAAAAAGCACAAGTCTCACGAATAAATACGTTCAAACATGGGATGCTTTTCAGTAAGCATCCCTATTCTTTAGCGAAATGTTTCATCATCATTTTAAAACAATAATGAATTTTAGTATTTCGTTTAAAATCCTGATCAATGGTTTGCCCACTAATATCTTGCACTGCATATTTTTCTAATAAATCTGCATCCATTTTAAACTGACGAAAATTCGTGGAAAAATACAATACTCCGTCCGGATTTAAAAGTCGCATAGCACTAGTGATTAATAAACGATGATCGCGTTGCACATCCAAAGTGCTTTCCATACGTTTTGAATTAGAAAAGCTGGGCGGATCTAAAAAAATCACATCGAAGCGATCTTTGGTAATTCTAAGCCATTCTAAACAATCGTATTGAATAAACTGATGGCGGTTCAATGGCAATTGATTCAAACGAAAATTATCTTCTGCCCAGGCTAAATAAGTATTAGAAAGATCGACATTAGTCGTTAAAGCACCTGCTAAAGCCGCATGCACACTGGCGCTGGCGGTATAACAAAAACAATTTAAGAAACGAGTTCCCGGTGTTAAAGAAGCAAAACTCAGACGTAATAAACGATGATCTAAAAACAAACCCGTATCTAAATAATCAAAAAGATTTACCTTAAATTTGGCTTTACCTTCAGTGACAACCATTCCGTGTTGCGTACCTGCCATTTTTTGATATTGTTGCTTACCTTTTTGTTGTTTGCGTTGTTTAACCACCAGATGATCCACTGGCAAATTTAATGCTTTGGGAACCACTTGCAGCACTTCCAAACTTCGTTTTTCCGCCTTATGAGTTGGAATACTGGCCGGTGCCGCATATTCTTGTAAGACGGCATAGTCATTATACAAATCGATTGCATAAGCATATTCTGGTAGATCAGCATCATAGACGCGATAACAAGACACTTCATTTAATTTAGCCCACTTTTTCAAATGGGTGAAATTCTTTTCCAAACGATTGAATAACATTTGGGCATTAGCTGATAAAGTACTTCCCATATCGTTTTTTAATTCATTTTCTGCCTGTATATTTAAACAATACAATTTACATTCAATTGCGCCGTTATAAATGGTGTATTGCTTATTAGCACGCAGCCCTATGGCTTTTGCTAAAAGGGGGCTAGATGTTAAAACAGCAGCTTGCCAACCTTGATAATGCGCATGCAAGGTCTGACCTAATTGTTGATAGATAGGCAGCAATTGGGTGGTATCGCCTAAGCG
>SCSO01000105.1 GCA_004297865.1 Legionella sp. | reverse complement strand
GCTCTTCCGATCTCTCCAAGCGACTTTTGGTTCTTTTAAAGGCATCTACCATTTCGCCTTGCACATACAGTTCATTAACTGGTACCGCTGCTGAAATAATAACCTTGATGCCGCGATCATACATCACATCAATAAAATGTATAAACATAATGGCTTGGGTTGTATGTTTTTCAGTTAATATGGGTACATTACTAACAAAAATAGTATCAAATCGATCGGAAATCTCCAAATAATCCAACTGACTCCGGGGAAGATCACAGATCACCGTGAAAACAAACCAAATGGTTCGGTCATTTCGTTCTAGAAAAGGAATTTCCCTATTCTGTACCAAAATAACCCCATTTTTCTCCTCTATTGGTCCAAGAAGAGCAAATTGCGTCTGCATGGCTTTGTGGGTTTGTTCATTTAAAGGATATAAATAAGCATCTAATAAAGGCGTCCGACCTAAACGATAATCCACTTGATCGTTTAAAAACAAGACTTCACATTGTTGCTTAAGCAAAGCAATGATAGGCAAAAATCTATCCCTTTGCACACCCTTCCAATACAACTCATCCGGTTTACTGTTGGAGGAGATCACCAGAATCACTTTTTGCGCGATAAGCTCCGGCAAGAGCTTTACTAAAATCATTGCATAAGCCACGTCATGGACTAAAAACTCGTCAAAACACAGCAACCGAGTCGTTTTGGCAATCGTTTTAGCAATTTGTCGCAAAGGATCTTTTTGTCCTTGTAATTTTCTTAATTGCATATCAATTTGCTGCATGAAATGATGAAAATGGAAGCGTGCTTTCTTCGGCACATCCACTGCATCATAAAACATATCCACTAAATAGGTCTTACCTACCCCTACGGGTCCATAAATATAAATACCTTTGATTGTATTTGCAGACAACCAAGAGAACCACGAATTTTTTGAGGTGTTCAACTCATCCGCCAAGCGTTGCAAAGGACTAAGTAATTCTCTTTGCAATGGATCATCATTGATTTCTCCTCGCGCAATGGCCGCATCATATTGTTGTACTAAATTCATGATGTAATGACCTCAGAACTGACATAATTTAAGAGTTGATCCTTAAGCTCAACCAGTTTGCCATGAAAAAAATGCGTGGTCTTTGCAAAAGGAATCAACTTAATCGGCGGAGTAGCCTCTTTAGCAAAATCTATCACTAAATTAGCCGGCACCACTTCATCATCATTACCTTGCACAATTAACCAGGGCTTAGGATCGGGCTGAAATTCATGGTAGTCATAATGATGTACTGGCGGTGCAATACTGATTAAAGAAGAAGGACCAAATTGCGCCGCACAGCGATAAGTCACATAGGACCCAAAAGAAAAGCCTGCAAAAAAGAATTGCGCTTGCGGAAATTTATTTTGCCATTCTTTAGCTAATAATAAGAGATCTGCACTCTCGCCTATGCCCGCATTATATTCTCCTGCGGATTGCCCTACACCACGAAAATTCAGCCGCAACGAAGGAATACCCAACTCTTTAAAAACTCGAGCCATAGTAGTCACCACTTTATTATTCATCGTTCCTCCTTGTAAGGAATGCGGATGACCTAGAAAAGCAACATGGGCAAAACGAGGGTTTTCGGGAATAGAAATCACCGCTTCAAGAGGTCCAACCAAGCCTTGAAGTAAAACTTGATGCTCACCAGGAAAAACTAAATTATCAGTGAATTGCATAGAAAACCTGTTATTATAAATTGCAAATAATAACCCAGATTCAACCTAAGGGATAACTCTTAAATGGACAAAACTCTTTTTCGCTCAAAACGTTTTCTTCTTTTAGTAGGACTACCTACGGTATTAATTATCAGCGCTTTGATAATCTATTTGTTGAGTGGTCGCTATGTGGAAACTGATAATGCCTATGTTAAAGCTGAAAAAGTGCCCGTTAGTGCGCAAGTCTCTGGTGTAGTGAAAGAAATCTTAGTCCAAGAAAATCAAAATGTTAAAGCAAATCAACTGTTATTTCGTTTAGATCCAGAACCGTTTGAAGTCGCGCTTACCAAAGCACAATCCAATTTAGCTCAAGTGCGTATTAATCTATTGGCTTTAAAAGCCAGCTATCATGAAAAACAAGCGGAAATTGCTTTAGCGCAAACCAAATATGATTTTGCATTAAAAAATAAACAGCGCCAAACGGATTTAGCAGCCAAACATTTTGCTTCACAATCTAGCCTTGATGATGCAAAAGAAGGATCAGAAATTGCGGCGAAGCAGATGCTGAGCACTGAACAAGACCTGCAACGTATTGCAGTATCTTTGGGTGGTGATGTGGATGAGCCCGTAGAAAAACACCCTTCTTATCTCATGGCAAAAGCGGAGCTTGATCAGGCTAAATTAAATCTTGCTCATACTGAAATTAAAGCTCCTATGGCTGGTACACTTTCAGCACCTCCCAAATTAGGGCAATTTGTGCCTTCCGGAGCGATTACCATGACGCTGGTAGCAAATAATCATCCCTGGATAGAGGCCAATTTCACCGAAAAAGAATTAACACATGTTCGTCCTGGGCAAAAGGTAGAAGTCCTTTTAGATATTTATCCGGGGAAAAAATGGCAAGGTGTAGTAGAAAGCATCAGTCCTGCGACAGGCTCGGAGTTTTCTTTAATTCCTGCACAAAATGCTACCGGCAATTGGGTGAAGATAGCTCAAAGAGTGGCGGTACGAATTAATTTAAAAAGTGATCCTAAAGACCCCCCATTGCGTGCTGGTTTAAGTTCCTGGGTTAAAATTGATACTCACGATACTTTGAAAGAAACCGCTTGAGAATTTTACGATGCGCAATCCTATTCAAATAAACAATATACCCATTGAAACCCGTCGATTGTTTATTACTCTTTCGGTGATGCTCTCTACTGTGATGCAATCCTTAGATACCACGATTGCTAACGTAGCCTTGCCTCATATGCAAGGCGGTATGGGTGCCACACAAGAACAGATCTCCTGGGTTTTGACCTCGTACATCGTTGCTTCTGCTATTTTTTTACCACTTACAGGTTTTCTAAGTGATCGTTTTGGACGTAAACGTTTATTTATTTGGTCAGTGGTCGGATTTACCGTGGCTTCCATGCTTTGTGGTGCAGCACAAAGTCTTCCGCAAATTGTCACCTTTCGTTTATTGCAAGGGGTCTTTGGTGCTTCTTTAGTTCCACTATCACAAACCTTACTTTTAGATAGTAATCCTCCAGAAAAACAAGGAACTGCTATGGCTATCTGGGGAATGGGGGTAATGGTGGGACCTATAGTAGGTCCTTCACTAGGCGGTTGGCTTACCGAGTATTATAACTGGCGTTGGGTGTTTTATATTAATCTTCCCTTCGGACTTTTAGCCTGGCTTGGGCTTGCTACTTTTATTGAAGAAGACGTACAGAATAAAAAAAGAGAGTTCGATCTTTTAGGTTTTGTTTTCTTAGCTGTTGCTATTGGTGCGTTGCAAATGTTTTTAGATCGCGGAGAATCTTTAGATTGGTTTAATAGCGATGAAATCATTATTGAAGGACTGTTAAGTATCCTCTGTTTGTATTTATTCATTGTCCACATTTTAACAAGCAAACAACCTTTCCTTGATCCTAAGATGTTTAAAGATCGTAATTTTAGTATGGGTCTGCTCTTTATCTTTATGATAGGTATTATTTTATTAGCCACTATGGCTCTATTACCGCCTTACTTACATAGTTTAATGGGTTATTCGGCTATTGATGTAGGATTAGTGTTAGCTCCCCGCGGTGTAGGTACTATGCTCGCGATGATCATCGTCAGTAAATTGTCCACCAAAGTAGATGCACGTTACCTTATCTTTTTTGGCTTGATGATGACTAGCTATTCCTTGTGGTTGATGACTTTATTCAACACCAATATTACGGGAATAGATATAGTACAAAGCGGATTACTACAAGGCTTTGGTTTAGGGTTTATATTTGTTCCCTTATCGACTTTATCTTTTACGACATTAGCTCCCCAATATCGTAATGATGGGACTCCTTTGTTTAGCCTGTTAAGAAATATTGGCAGTAGTATTGGCATTTCTATCGTCATGACCAAATTAGCGCAAAATATCCAAGCTAATCACGCAGCCTTTGCTAATTTCCTCACCCCCAACAATTTGAGTTTACAACAGGCACAGGAAGCTGGAATCTATCTATTAAATACTCCTCAAGGGTTAGTCTCACTCAACATGGAAGTCACTCGTCAAGCCGCTGTCTTGGCTTATTTACAAGACTTTCGTTTAATGATGTGGTTAGTCCTTGCTGCAGTTCCTTTGTTATTTTTGCTTAAAGCGCCTATTAAAAGCCCCTCTACAAATAAAGACTCTCCTTTACCAGAATTGGAAATGTAGCTCATTTAATTATAAGATGTAGCTTGCGTTGACCTATCAATAGGCAGCGACACAGGAGATCTGAAATGAAAATTCATGACTTTAAAAGAAAAAAACAAGAACAGAACAAAATTTGTGTGATGACTTGCTATGATTATCCATCAGCATGCATCATCAAAGAATCCGATGTTGATTGTGTATTAGTCGGTGATTCCGTAGCCATGGCTGTACATGGCCATGAAACGACTATCATGGCTAATATCGACATGATGGTGCTCCACACTCAGGCAGTAGCTCGTGGTTTAGGCCAACAATTTTTAATTACCGATTTACCTTTTCTCAGTCACAAACTCTCTTTGTCCCAAACCGTAGAGCATACTAAACAACTACTACAAGCAGGCGCTCATGCTATTAAAATAGAAGGTGCCGATCCCGATACCTGTCAAAGGATTGCTTATCTAGTGCAAGCCGGCATACCCGTGATGGGGCATATTGGTCTTACGCCGCAATCCATCCATCAACTCGGCGGCTATAAAGTCCAAGGTAAAAATCAACAGCAAGCGGAACTACTTTTGCAGCAAGCACTCGACCTGGAAGAAGCAGGCTGTTTTGCTATAGTCATTGAATGTGTACCCCAACAATTGGCTAAAGCTATTACTGCTGCCCTCAGCATTCCAACTATAGGGATAGGAGCCGGAGTAGATACTGATGGTCAAGTGTTGGTTTGGCATGATTTGCTAGGTCTACAAGTGGATTTAAATCCTAAATTCGTAAAAAAATATCTTCATGCTAAAGATCTCTTTTTAGAAGCGATTAACCATTACGCTACTGAAGTCCATCATGTGCATTTCCCACAACCTGAACATTCTTTTGAGTGAGTTATCCTATGCAAGTTTTTCATGATTTAAAAGAATGGAAGCAATTTCGTAACAGTTTACCCATGGACGTGTCTTTAGGTTTCGCCCCTACAATGGGCAATTTACATGCAGGCCATGCTTCTCTCTTTGTCGCCAGTGCAAAGGACAATGATTACACCATCTCGAGTTTATTTATAAATCCCACCCAATTTAATCGCCCAGATGATTTCCAGCTGTATCCGCGTACTTTAGATGAGGATTTACATTTAATGGAAAAATCCGGCGTGGATTACTGTATATTACCCACTGCTGATGCTATGTACGCTGATAACTACAACTATCAAATTCAAGAGCAACAACTGTGTCAAATGATGGAGGGCCAACACCGACCAGGGCATTTTAATGGTGTTTTAACCGTCGTGATGAAATTATTGCAACTCACTCGTCCACATAATGCTTATTTTGGAGAAAAGGATTACCAACAATATCTTTTAATCAAAGGTATGACCGAAGCTTTATTTATGGATGTCCGGATCAACCCTTGTCCGACTATACGTGAAGTCAGTGGTTTAGCCTTTAGCTCCCGCAATAATCGTTTATCCCCTGAACAGAAAATTCGAGCCATAGAATTCGCACAGATATTTCATCAAAACAAGTCTTGTGAGATGATAATCTCTGAGCTAAAGGAAAAAGGCCTTGTCGTCGAATACATTGAGGAATTTCAAAATAGGAGATTTGCGGCGGTGATGATAGATGATATCCGTTTAATTGATAATTACCCTTTACCATGATCAAGACCCAATGGTGCGTGATCACTGGAGCGCCTTCTTCAGGCAAAACGACTCTAATCAATCATTTAGCTGGTCGGGGTTATAAAATATCGCCCGAAGTGGCTCGCGATTGCATTGAGCATGAATTACTTGCCCATCATCATAATTTTGCTGAAATTGAACAAAGCATTCTGCAGCAAACTATCGCCAATGAGATGAGTGATCGTGAAACCCTTTTACCTCATAGCGAAATCATTTTCTTTGATCGCGGCTTACCTGACAGCCTTGCCTATTATCGTTTCCATCAGCTAGACCCCCAATCAGTAAGAAAAGCCTGTGAAACGATTCGTTATTTAAAGGTTTTTTTCTGTCATGGTTTGCCTTTAGCCCAAGATCCTATTCGTATTGAAGATGAGCGCGAAGCCAAAACAATTGGTGAGTATATTTACCAATCTTATGCAGATTTAGGTTATGAATTAATTGAACTTCCAGCGCTCTCCGTTGAAGAGCGCTTAAAGATAATTTTAGAAAATCAGAGTGTTAAACGGTCACTGTCCCTTTAATGACTTCTGCTATATCAGGAATTGTTTCTTTAGACTGCTCATTATAACTCATAGATAAACGCAATGATTGCGCTGGAATCCCTACCCATTGTGTATTAGTCGGTAAATACTCACCTTTCATTATCAGTGACAAATTCCCCAATGAGGAATTTTCTTCCATTAAGGTGTTGTATAAGATGATGGAGCTAGTTCCCACATTACAACCTGACCGAATGGTTAAAGTAGATACTTTGAAAACTCGATCTTCGTATAAATGGGTTTGTAATAAAGAGGTGCGATTAATACATACCTCATCACCAATCTCAATCAAATCAAACTCTGCAAAACCTTCTGTATCACAAAAAACACGTTTACCTATTTTACTGCCAAAACACCTCGCTACCCAGATTATAAAAGGGCTTCCCGTAGCAAAGTCATTGAAGTTAGGATTAATAAAATAGCTAAAAGTAAATTCGACTAAATCATTTTTCCAAATGAAACTATCCCATAATGGTTTTGTAATAGGTTTTAACTTGCCAACGACCACCCATTTTAAACCCACTAAACTAGCAATCAATAATGTAACAATAAAGAGTTCAAAAGTCGGTAAAACCAGACTTATGGTAATCCAAGAATATGTTTTTACCATAAAATCGATTAGATAAAACAAATGATACAAAATAATCAAATTAAAGGCGGTGGGAATAATAATTCTAATAAACTCGATTAAAGCGCGAGTAAAATAGAGTTTTTTACTCGGATTGTAAGTTGTCGCATCCGAATAACCTACAAAGCTTTCCCGATTAGGTAAAAACATAGCTGGGGATCCGAGCCATGATGAACCTGGTTGCTGACCTTGATGTTCCGTAGGCGATAATGAAAGACAGCCTAATAAACCTCCATCACCAATAGTTTTACCTCCAGAAAGAAAACTTACATTTCCTACAAATGCTTTTTTACCCACGGTCACGGGTGCAAAAAAGATTTTATTTCCATAAACCTGCGGCCAGCCCATTGCCACAGAACTTGCAACAAAGCCACCATCCTTTATAGTCAACAAATCAGGAATCACGTTAGGGGCTTCCCCCATTTCCACCTTCGCTCCCAATTTGGCTCCTAATAAACGGAACAACATGGGCAAATAGATAGAATCTGAAAGAATAGAAACATCGGGTGTATCTAATAAATCATTGATAAACCAATAGCGTAAATAATAAAAACTTCTCAAAGAATAAAAGCCAGGTTGTACTTTGTTAAGTATTAATTTTTTCGCAGCAATAATAAATAAATAATGCATGCTTAGACATAAGACAGCACCAACAGGAATAGCAAAAAAAATCGTGGTCACATAATTAGTATGATTATAAAAATAATCGACAAAAGCGAAACCAGGAAGATAGCTTACAATAGTAGACAGCATTAGAAAAATAATTCCTAAATAATGCATAAAACCAAAAAAAGTGTTTTCTAAAATGGAGGAGTCTTCTCCTATGGCTTCGCGTGTACTCACATGATGTGTAGGTACTGCAGCAGGGCGAATAGGCGACCCCATATAATAACCGCTAGGTAAAGAAGAATTATCGGACACCATGGACATTTCTTCTAAAATGACTTCATCAGCAATTCTGGTGTTAATTCCTACCACCGAGCGAGAACCAATGTAACAATGCTCTCCTATTTCAACAGCCCCAATTTTTAACCAACCATCTTCAACTATATAGCCGTTTAATTTAGAGTCTATTCCCAAAGATGAATAATCACCTAAGCTAAATTGATCAAAAAAGAAAATTTCACGAGTCGCTATATGACAATTTTTACCTATTTTTGCCCCAAGTAAACGATGATAAATATTGACTAAAGGCGTACCTAACATGTATTTGTAGAAAAACGAGTTATAGACTAAGCGGTTGACTAACCACCAACGGTAATAAAACCACCCCCAAAGAGGATAGACTCCAGGTTTTACTCGACCAAGCAATAACCATTTAAAAATAACCGCTACGCCTATCGAAAATGAAGGAACTAATAAAAAAAGATATAAAAAGAGCATTTCCAACTCTCGAGATAATGATAAATTATCCATGGAGCTTAAAAAGAATAAGCAATAAACCGCCATCAATTGCCAAC
>SCSO01000104.1 GCA_004297865.1 Legionella sp. | reverse complement strand
ACTCAGTATGCTCATGCCGATCACCAACGATATGGTGAAACTTTGTGCAATTCCAGCGATTATTTTTGTATGAAGATTAAAAAAGGAGAAAGTTGGGACAACCTTTTTCCTAATGTAGAAGAACGCGATATTATCCGTCGTATTAATCGCATGAATATTAGTCTACGTCCTGGAATGGTTATTGCTGTACCTAAAAACATTGATCGTTTGACTATTTACGACGTTTCCCCCTTCCCTCGTTATATTGAGCCTACTGGTGAAAAAACCATTTTCGTTAGTCAAAAGAAATTAGCTTGGGGAGCTTATGATCCTGATGGAGAGCTTCTTTGGTGGGGTCCTATTTCTTCAGGTATTGGTCAATGTAATGTAAAGGGCGGTTGCGGAACCCCTACCGGTGCTTTTCGTATTATTCGTAAACAAGACATAGATTGCGTATCGACAGTCTTCCCAAGACGAGCTAATGGAGAAAGCGGTGGTGCACTCATGCCTTATTGCATGCACTTCTTTCGCGGCTACGCTTTACATGGTAGTTACGAAGTCCCCGGCTATAGAGCAAGCCATGGTTGCGTACGCATGTTCATCGAAGATGCTCGTTGGTTAAATGAGGAGTTCATTGATGTTCCTGGAGATGGAATGACGGGTACCAGAGTTGTTTTGGATGCTCCTGATAACCAAACCGCCGCAAATGATGATTAAGTCTTTATGTTGGGTCTCGACCCAACATACATTAGAATTTATAAACTAGGCCAAAACCACAATTTTTAATTTACTGAACCTTCTTTTTTATTTTCTACTGTGTTACCGTAGTATTCAACTTTGTGTCTAAAAAAATTGCATTGATTCGCGTAAATAAGTTATATTTCTACCAATTAAGGCAAAATAAACCCACGAATTCAATTTATCTAGGTCTTCAGGAGATTTTTTTAACAATGGCTCATTATAACTCCCATATTGATTCAATAAACAGTCCCGAAACTCGCTCTTTTACTCCATGGATTGTGTGGGGATTAGCTTGTGTATTTTATTTCTATGAGTGTTTACTGCAGGTCTCGCCTAGTGTAATGAGTAATGAATTAATGCGCGATTTTTCGGTAACTAGCCAAACTTTGGGCATTTTGTCGGGTATTTATTTTTATTCCTATGCCATTATGCAATTACCGGGCGGAGTAATGATGGATTACTTTGGTCCGCGTCGATTGCTGACTATAGCCACTTTGGTTTGTGCAGTGAGCACCATCGCTTTTGGCATGACTGATAATTTTTTCATGGCTTGTCTTGCTCGATTGATGATTGGTTTTGGCTCTGCATTTGCTGCAGTTGGATCTATGAAATTAGCCGCGAATTGGTTTCCCGCGCAGCGGTTTGCTCTATTAACTGGTTTAATGGTGACTATAGGCATGATGGGCGCTATTGGCGGTGAAGCCCCTCTTGCTTTATTAGTAGACACCTTTGGTTGGCGTCAAAGTATGATTCTTATGGGCTGTATTGGTATCATTATAGCCATATTGTTGTTTTTAATCGCCAAAGATACCCCCAAAAACTACACTCCCCCTGTACATACTCATGCTTTGGCAGAAGAAGAGCATTTACTACCTAGCTTATTGGCATTGATCAAAAATAAACAATTATGGATGGTTGCCATTTATGGTGGTTTAATTTACATGGCTACACCAGTGTTTTGCGGTTTATGGGGAGTGCCTTTCCTTATGACCAAAATGTCTATTGCTAAGTCTACTGCAGCAAACTATATTTCCTTAGTTTTCATCGGCTGGGCTATTGCTAGTCCATTATGGGGTATTTTCTCCAATCGTATCGGTTTGCGCAAACCACCTATGTATTTGGGTGCCTTAGGTGCGCTGATCTGCTCGAGCTTGTTTATTTTCGCTCCTATTAAATCGTCTTTAGCAATTGAGTTGTTATTATTTATTTTCGGATTTTTCTCTGCAGGATTCTTACCTGCCTTTTCGGTAGCAAAAGAACTGTGTAATAAAAAATACGTTGCTACTGGTTTAAGTTTTATGAATATGATGAACATGGTCGGTATCGCATTGGCGCAACCCTTAATTGGTTATATTCTCGATAAAATGTGGCAAGGTGAAATGGCAGGTACCGTTAGAATTTACCCCTTAATAGCTTATCAAAGTGCTTTGGCTTTATTACCTTTGGGTATGGTTATCGCTTTGATTATTTTACCGAAAATCAAAGAAACCTATTGCCAAAGTGTCCAATAGTGGAATAATACGCGTTTTATATAAGTTGTAAGCAGAATGACTATGTTTAAGAAGATATATGTAAAAACCAACGGCTGTCAGATGAATGAGTATGATTCATCTAAAATGATTGAAGTATTGCAAGCCTCGCATGGATTAGTCAAAACCGAGAATGTTGAAGAAGCAGATGTTATCCTTTTAAACACCTGTTCCATTCGAGAAAAAGCCCAGGAAAAAGTGTTCTCCCAACTGGGGCAATGGCGTGAATACAAAAAGAAAAATCCTCACGTAGTCATTGGTGTAGGTGGTTGTGTAGCCAGTCAAGAAGGTGCTGAAATTATTAAAAGAGCCCCTTTTGTCGATATGGTGTTTGGCCCACAAACCTTACATAGACTGCCCGCACTTTTAAATGAGCGCTTAGAAAAGAAAAAGCCAGTTGTCGATATTAGTTTTCCAGAAATTGAAAAATTTGATCACCTCCCTGCCCCGCGGGCTGAAGGACCAACGGCCTTTGTTTCTATCATGGAAGGCTGCAGTAAATATTGTAGTTTCTGTGTAGTTCCATACACCCGTGGTGAAGAAATTAGCCGACCTTTTGACGACGTCTTAGCTGAATGCTTTCAGTTAGCCGCACAAGGGGTAAGAGAGATCAATTTATTAGGTCAAAATGTCAATGATTACCGTGGGTTAATGGACAACGGTGATATCGCCGATTTAGCTTTATTAATTCACTACGTCGCTGCCATTGAAGGTATAGGACGAATTCGCTTCACTACCTCACACCCTTTAGCATTCTCTGATAACCTAATTAATGCCTATGCTGAAGTTCCTGAATTAGCTAATCATTTGCATTTACCAGTACAAAGTGGCTCCGATCGCATTTTAGGTATGATGAAACGAGGCTATACGGCTTTAGAATTTAAATCCAAGATTAGAAAACTACGTAAAGTGCGTCCAGATATTCGTTTATCCACAGACATTATCGTTGGCTTTCCTGGTGAAACCGATAAAGACTTCCAAGACACTATGGATTTAGTGCATGAAATTGGCTTTGATGTGTCTTTTAGCTTTATCTACAGTCCAAGACCAGGAACACCTGCGGCGAATTTGGTCGATGAAACCCCTATGGAAGTGAAAAAGCAACGTTTACAAATCTTACAGAATAGGCTTTTATTACAATCCTCACGTTATAGTGAATCAATGATTGGTAGTAAACAGCGCCTTTTGGTCACCGGTTTTTCTAAGAAAGATGCACAACAATTAGCTGGTCGCACAGAATGTAATCGTGTGGTGAACTTTGATGGTGCCGCTGAATTGGTTGGACAATTTGTAGAAGTGCAGATTACCGATGCTCTACCTAACTCCTTACGTGCACGATTAACTGAGATGCAACCCGCCTAAATGACTGAACATATACAACAAGAATTGACGGTGCCCAGAGAATTACATGGGCAACGTCTTGATGCCGTCCTTGCGCAATTATTACCGCAATATTCCCGTTCCTTGATCAGCACATGGATTAAAGCTGGGGCTGTGCAACTGAATGGCAAAGCGTGTAAACCCAAAGATAAGACTCTTGGCGAAGATAAAATTAAGCTTAACGTTGAATACACCCCTGAAGACAGTCATTTTCATGCTTGTCAGGCTGAAGATATTCCCTTGGATATAGTGTATGAAGATCAACACGTGTTGGTAGTCAATAAACCAGCGGGGTTGGTGGTTCATCCTGGAGCAGGAAATCGCGAACATACTCTCGTAAATGCCCTATTACATCATGCGCCAAGCTTACAGCATTTACCCCGAGCTGGAATTATCCATCGTTTAGATAAGGACACTACCGGCTTGTTGATCGTAGCAAAAACTTTAACCGCCCACACAGCCTTGATTCGACAAATGCAAGCTAGGGAAATTGATCGACAGTATCTGGCTTTAGTACAAGGTCATGTTATTGCCGGAGGCACTATAGAAACTGAATTTGGCAGACATCCACGTAATCGTTTGAAAATGGCAGTAGTGAATCAAGGAAGAGAAGCCGTTACCCATTATAGTGTGCAGAAGCAATATGGTCATTTTACTCTCTTGGATGTTAATTTGCTCACAGGACGTACCCATCAAATTCGGGTGCATTTAGAGCATATCCATCATCCCATTGTAGGCGATCAGCTCTATGGTGGGCGCATGCGTTTTCCTGCCGAAGCTACCGAAGAATTGCGTCAAATCTTACAAGAATTTAAACGCCAAGCTTTACATGCACAATATATTGCTTTTTTACATCCAGAAACCGAAGAAGAATTGACATTTACAGCACCTATACCGGATGATTTTGCATTATTACTCAAAACTTTGGATGACACCAATGACCACGAATAAAGCCAATTGGCCTGCCCCAAAAAATATCAGTGCTTTAAGTACCACACGTTTATCAGGGTTTAGCCAAGGTCCTTATGGTCATAATAATTTAGGTACTCATGTCGGCGATGAACCGCAGCATGTTGAGCAAAACCGACAGTTTTTAAAAGAAAGTCTACAATTACCCGGCGACCCCGTATGGTTAGAGCAAACGCATAGCAATATTTGCGTCATCCCAGAACAAGAGGCTAATCGTAATGCTGATGCTGCAGTAACACGCTCAATCAAACACCCTTTAATAATTCTGACTGCTGATTGTCTTCCTATCACGCTTTGTTCGGTTCAAGGCGATGAAATTGCAGCTATTCATGCAGGCTGGCGGGGACTATTTAATGGGGTTGTAGAAAATAGTTTAACCAAAATGCATAATAAACCTGACGATATTATGGCCTGGATAGGTCCGGCAATTTGCCAAAAATGTTATGAAGTTGGCGATGAAGTATATGAAGCTTTTACTAATAAACATCCAGAATCTAAGCATGCCTTTTTACCAGTTAACGGGAAATGGCTGGCGAATTTACCTCATATTGCAGAAATAGTACTCAATTCCAAAGGCGTAAAAGATGTCTATCAGTCCAATTTGTGCACATTTGAGCTTAAAAATGATTTTTATTCCTATCGTCGTTCTGCACAAACAGGTAGAATAGGAACTCTTATTTGGTTTAATGAACAACCTAAGGATTAATACTATGATAAATCGTATGAAATTATTCATTAGTACCCTTCTGATTTTTTTGCTTTCTTCAGCCCATGCGGCTACGGAAGCCCCCATACCCTCTTTGGCTCCTGTATTAAAGAAAGTCATGCCAGCCATTGTGAACGTGGCGGTACAAGGCTATCTCCCGGAAACTTTGGTCCCGTTGACTCAAGAAGATGAAAAACGCAGCCCTAGAGCACCAGAAAAAGGCCGTAAGTTTGAGAGTATCGGCTCTGGAGTCATTATTGACCCTAATAATGGAGTCATTATCACTAATGATCATGTGATTCGTAATGCGACTTTAATTACTGTCACTCTCCAAGATGGCCGTCGTTTGAAAG
>SCSO01000488.1 GCA_004297865.1 Legionella sp. | reverse complement strand
GTGAGCCAAGCCTTTCTTTTTATTGGTTTTCACCACATCGACAAAATAGCGTCTGGCATGAGCGAAACAGGCAACGTGCACCAAAGAGTTCCGTTGTCCCAAGGCAACATAGGCTTTATAACAGTCTGCATGTAAATAGCCATTGAAGTCAGCAAAGAACTCCATGGGTATTTGATGGGAACGTGTGGGATGATATTGGTAAACAAAAGCTCGTTTGGAAGGCTGACCTCCAATGAATAACCACATATAGGATTTTTGTGTAGGCAATCGGCCTTTTTCTTTAAGAACCTGCAAGGTGGTCTCATCGGCAAAAGCAATATCATACTGCTGAATGTCTGCCTCCATAAGTTTCACCAAGGGTGTCAGTAAATTGGCTGAGTGAATAAGCCAGTTACTTAAAGTACCTCGGGTTATCGAAACGCTCGCTTCGGTGAACATAGCCTCCTGACGGTAAAGAGGCATGTGGCGGTTAAACTTGGAGTCAATCACTGCTGCGAGAAGGCCGGGCGTTGCAATCGATTTATTAAGGGGTTGTTTGGGAAGTTTTGCTAACCTCATGGTTTCTTCACAGCCTTTGCAGGCATATTGCTTTCGAATGTGAACAACACGAAAGGTCATTTGGGGTACTACGTCCAGCTGTTCTGTGATTTCATCACGGATATGGGTTAAGGTACAGCCACAAGAACAGTGCTTTTCTGTATCACTTAAGTCATGGATTTTTTCAATGTAAGGCAATGATTTGGGTAATGATTTTCTGCCCGTTCCTTTTTTATTGCGAGTATAGGTAATCGTTTCAGTTGCATTGGTGGCGCTTTCTTCCTGAACTGGTTCTTCTGCGGGAATTGCTTCATCAAATTGCAGCGCTAATTGTTCAGTAACCACTCCTTTTTCACTCTTGCGGCCAAAGCGGGCGGTACGGAATAAATGAAGCTGGTGTTGCAATGTTTGAATGGTTTGTTCTTTCTGCCCAATCAATGCAAGCAGCCGTGCATTTTCTTGCTGTAATTGCTCCAGTGATAAGGCAGAAACATCATTCATTTTATTATTTAATGACCTGTTTTAAGTGACCTCATTATACCAAAAATGACACCATTGTTTAAATGAAATCATCAAGTTGTGTTAAAAATAATGAGTGAAATCAAGCTGAGAAAATTCAGCCATCAACTTGAAATCAAGTCCGGCAAGCAGCCAATCCAATTGCTGATGGGTGATGGTGTAAGAATCATCAGCCCTCTTGCCTAATTTAAATCGGCCTCTCTCCAGACGTTTGTGATAAAGAACAAATCCATTTTTGTCCCAGAACAAACACTTCACGCGATCGGCGCTACGATTATAAAATACATAGACAGAACCATCGTTCGGTGCCATTTCAAATTGCTCTACAATCAATGCCGCTAATCCATTAATCGCTTTGCGAAAATCGACAGCTCTTGCTGCAACATAAACACGAGTACTTTCAGTCAGTCTTAGCATTTAATGCTTCCCGCACTGGTGAGAACTGTTTGTAATAATGCAGCAGTGATTTCTCCATCAAAGCCAATACGTATCCCGTTAGGTAATATCATGTGTAACCCTGAGGTGACCTTGGGCGCCGCTACTGATTTAATTTTCGCTTCAATAAAATTGATAGGGGCCTTTTTTAATTTACTATTGACGCGATTGTGCTGGTAAAC
>SCSO01000005.1 GCA_004297865.1 Legionella sp. | reverse complement strand
ATTCCAATCAATATGGCTAAAGACGTTGCACAACAAATCCTTAAATTCGGTTCTATCCATCGTGGTTTAATGGGTATTTTCGTACAGCACTTAACTCCTGAATTAGCGCACTCTTTAGGTTACCCTGAAGATTTCCAAGGCGCTTTAGTGTCGCAAGTGAATGCCAATTCACCTGCTGAACAGGCGGGTTTAAAGGCTGGTGATATCATTGTGCAAATCAATGACACTAAAATTACCCAGGCTACCCAAGTAAAAACCACCATTAGCCTTCTACGTGTGGGTTCTAATGCGAAAATTATCGTTCAGCGAGACAATAAGCCTTTGACTTTAAGTGCAGTAGTTACCGACATTAAAACGCATGAACAAAAACTACAATCGACTAACCCTTTCCTTTATGGCTTGGCTTTAAGAAACTTTGAACAAGAATCACCTCCGCATGGAAATGTGATTGGCGTGCAGGTTATGGGTGCCTCTGAGAGCAGTGCCGGATGGCGTGCTGGTCTTAGACCTGGTGATATCATCATCTCCGCTGATAAAATCCCAGTAAAAGATGTAAAATCGCTGCAGGCTAGCGCTGCTCAATCTAAGAAAAATGAGTTATTAGTGCAAGTCCTTCGTGGTCCTGGCGCTATGTATTTATTGATTATCTAAACAAAAGCCCAACCCTTCTCCCCTCATGGGGAAAAGGGTCTTTCTACATGCGGATTTTCGTGCCCGTGCCCGGTTTTATATTGTGTAATATTCAAAGACGGGCACGGGCACGAAAAACTCGTTGGGTCGTGACTCAACATTACCATTTCGTCTTCGCTCAAGATTTTTTGTTGGGTCGTGACCCAACCTACATGAGGGTTTTCGTGAGCGTGCCCGGTTTTTATATTGTGTAATATTCAAAGACGGGCACGCTCACGGGCACGAAAAATGTCGTAGGTTGGGTCGAGACCCAACATAACCATTTTATCTCCGCTCAAGATTTTTTTGTTGGGTCGTGACCCACCCTACCGCCTGGATTTTTTGTTGACCAAAAAGTTCTTTTAGAATACAATTCCGCCATCATTCTAATAGTGAGTTTTACCTATGCCTGCAAATGCAATTAAAATAAATATATTTGATAATGATTCGGGTGTTTTAAAATGTATTGATTCCCATTTTGCCACAAAAAATCTAAAAAAATTAGAAGGGCTTTTGGGAATGAAATTCACAACATTGCAATGGAATAACAATAATTACATTATTAATGAACTTAGAAATGGCGATATGCCTGACTATAATACCAATTGCATATTCTATGGCATTGACTTATCTCAAGATATTAATAAATTCGCAATAGTAGAAGAGATAGCCCGCTTACACCGCCACTGTCCTAATATTATTTTAGTTGGCGTTAAAAATGTGAATCAATTAGTTTCAGATAATAAATTTGCAGATTTTTCTGAAAAAAACTTCCCCTATTTGGGCAAACCTTTAATTATTGATCCCAACAAATTAGAGAGTGTAGAAGCACTGTTTAATTATTTACATCCCATACGAGATCAACTTGTTTTAGAGACTAAGTATCTGACTCCTCTACAAAAAACTTTGAAATTACTACCTGAAGACTCAATAATCCATCAGGCAGTAATTCAACTGGATCAACAATTACTGCTATTACCATCCAGCATGGTTGATAAAAGAACTTCAATTCATGAAAAAACCTTGAATCTTATTACAAAGCTTAAATCAGGCACTATCACAGAAACTGATATCAACCTTTTTGAAAAAGATCTTCAAGAGGTTTTTGGCCACTCTCATCCAAATATTATGGCCGCAGTTGTAGGTCTAATTAGTGCTATTTTAACCACTGTATTAGTTACTATCGCGGGATTTGCTATTGGTGTTCTTTGTGGTGCATGGACTGGACCAGGGGCTTTCCTTTCAGGAATTGCTGCTGCAGAGATGGCTGCTTGTGCAGTAGTAACCACCAGTGGCCTTATGGGCGCGGGTGTGGGCACCTTCTTTGGCAATCGCTCTAAAAATCAATTCTTAGAAGACCAGAATGCTATTGATAATATGATAAAAGCCGTGCAAAGTTATGAAATCAAGCAAAATGCATAAATAAACAATTTATGATTGTTTTTTTAGCATAGAATGTTAAACTTTCGCTTTTTTTAATGGGTCGAGCAACCCCGTTTTTATCTTAATATAAGGAATATTAGTGCAAACTCATTCAAAAAAAGTTTTGAGTGTCTTTTCATTGGTGATGATTAATGTCATAGCCGTGGATAGTTTACGTACTTTACCTATTAGTGCCAAATTAGGGTTACCTTTAGTATCCTATTATATTATCGCAGCACTGATTTTCTTCATTCCCGTGGCTTTAGTGGCGGCTGAACTTGCTACTGCTTTTCCTCATACTGGCGGTATTTACGTTTGGGTTAGAGAGGCTTTCGGCAAACGAGCAGGCTTTATCACCATTTGGCTACAATGGATTTATAATGTGGTTTGGTATCCCACCATGCTGGCCTTTATTGCAGCAACCGCTGCCTATCTTATTGATCCCCAGCTTTCCAATAATAAATACTTCCTTTTAGGCTTTGCACTCACCCTTTTTTGGTTGTTCACGCTTTTAAACTGCTTTGGCATGCGCGTTTCCAGCTGGGTTAGCGTTATAGGCGCCTCTGTGGGCACCTTAGTCCCTATGATATTTATCATCATTTTGGGCGTGATCTGGTACATTCAAGGCCGTCCTATGGCAGTGAACTACCCTTCGACTTTTTTACCAGATATAAGCTCTATAGGTAATCTCTCACTCTTTTCAGTAGTGCTTTTTGGCCTGATTGGGATGGAAATGTCTGCGGTTCATGCAGAAGACGTTCAAGATCCGCAACGTGATTACCCGCGTGCTTTGCTCTACTCTACCTTCATCATCATTTCCACTTTAACCTTAGGCTCTTTAGCAATAGTCATCGTAGTACCTAATGATAGCCTTAGCGTGGTTTCGGGTCTTATTGATGCTTACGCCGTATTTTTCAAGTCTTATCATATGACCTGGATGATCCCAGTGATGTCTCTTCTCATCATTTTAGGAGGCCTTAGTGGGGTCTCTGCCTGGATTATTGGGCCGACTCGCGGTTTGCTTATTTCTGCTCGCGATGGCTCTTTGCCCTTTCATTTTGGCAAGGTTAACAAACATGGTGCACCGGTAAATATTCTCATAATGCAAGCGATTATTTTCAGTATTTTAAGCTCTATATTTGTCTTTGTTGAATCCATTAATGCCGCCTATTGGATGCTGAGCGACCTTTGCGCGCAAATGGCCTTAATGGTTTATATTATTATGTTTGCGGCAGCGATTAAATTACGCTACAGCATGCCGGATCTTCCTCGTGGTTTCGTCATTCCTGGTGGGAATAAAATGATGTGGTTGGTTGCTGGTACAGGATTAATCTGTTGTGTATTGGCCATGATTGTTGGTTTCGCACCCCCAACACAGATCCCCATAGGCAATGTGTTCTTCTTTGAGTCTTTTCTTATTGGCGGTTTGATTATTTTCGTACTTATACCGTGGTGTTTAGCGAAAAAACATTAAAATATGAGATGTGACTCTATACACTCAAATGTAGCCTGTATTAGACGAAGTCGTAATACAGGGATAACTCTCATTATACTAATGCAGGCTACGTTTTTTTATAAATTTGGTTTTGTTAATAATTCCTAACAAGTGGTAATAGCCAAGATCGGTAACCAACCACTCCATAATATATATAAAAGCCCCAGTAGTTCTGGGGCTTTTTTCAAGATACGCTTAAATTATTTTTTGTGAATTAAACACTAAAATAATTAAGGTGTTGGAGTACAATATTGAAGTGCATCCTCTTTGCAAGCCGTTTGCTCATCAACAGATAGTGTTCCTTTCAATACAATATTATTCCCTTCCACCCTTAATATGCAGCTAAAACCCTGACCGGCTGGATTGAAAATTCCAACATAACCCTCTTGTCCCCATGCATAGCCATGAAAATTGGGGGGGAAGCCGCCATTACCACAGATTCCAGGTCCATACGGATTCACTGGCGCTGGTACTCCAAAGAAGTTAGCCCAATCGTCTTTACATGGGCACACAGCTGTAGCAGGACTTCCTGTGTAATTCGCCGTATCCTCTGCAGTAACCGGAACTTGCGCATAGGGTGCAACGGGTGTTGCTGTTATTGTTGCATGGTTAACCACTAACAGTGCGTCTGGTCTATACAGTGAATCGAGTTCGTCCGTGAGGCACAGATTAGTGAATCCTGGACTAATAGTGCTTGGTATTTGGCAAGGTACTGGATTGGCTATATTGTACAAGGTATTAAGGTCGGGATCGTTTAGCGTAATATTAGTCAATGGAACATTACCATTGTTTTGCACAGTAAACCGATACTTGATTTTTGTTCCTTGTGGCACGCTTTCAGTAGTTATCTCCTCGCTAGTCTCAGCTAATATGACTTCTTTATTTAAAGTGATACCCGGAGAAGCATTACAAGGAATCACTAGACCATTGGCTAGATTAGTCCATTTATCAAGCAATTTAATACAGTGTTTTTTGTGTCCTCTTCGATCGTTAAGGTCGCATTTTTGGTGTACGCAATAGTTTTGGCAAATTGCGTATAGTTTCTCTTGTGTTTTTTTTGACTGACCGGGGGCGACTGTTTTAAGTCCTTCGCAGATTGTGTTTCTTACTTTA
>SCSO01000103.1 GCA_004297865.1 Legionella sp. | reverse complement strand
TTCAATCAATTTATCTGCCGGTATTTTCTTCAAACCGGCTAATTCAGTGATTAATATTCTTTTCAATCGTCTGGCCATTTCCTCAACATCCCGGTGAGCGCCACCAAGAGGCTCAGGGATAACCATATCGATTAATTTATTTTCTAAGATACGATCAGCAGTAATACCCATGGCTCGCGCCGCATCACTAGCTTTAGCAGCGTCCTTCCATAAAATAGAAGCACAGCCTTCTGGAGAAATCACCGAATAGATCCCAAATTGCAACATTAAAATCTTATCACCTACCCCAATGGCTAAAGCACCACCTGAGCCGGCTTCACCCGTTACGGTACAAATCACTGGTGTTTTAAGACGGGACATAGCAAATAAATTGCGAGCAATTGCTTCTGATTGGTTACGCTCTTCAGCGCCAATACCAGGATATGCACCTGCGGTATCAATAAAGGTGAAAATAGGCAATTTAAATTTCTCTGCCATACGCATCAAACGCAAGGCCTTACGATATTCTTCAGGACGAGCCATGCCAAAATTACGATAAACCTTTTCCTTAGTCCGTTTACCCTTCTGATGCCCCAAAACCATGACGGGCTCACCATTTAAACGAGCGACTCCCCCAATAATTGCGGGAGCAGACGAATAGCTGCGATCACCATGCAATTCTTGAAAATCAGTAAAAATAAGATCAATATAATCAGTAGTTTGTGGGCGTAAAGGATGTCTTGCCATTTGCGCGACTTGCCAAGGCTCTAAATTAGAAAATACATTAGCGGTCAATTCCGAACATTTTGCCTCTAAACGAGCAATTTCTTCGCTTAAGTTGACTTCATTATCGCTGCCCACCATGCGCAATGCTTCAATTTTTTGATTCAATTCTTCAATGGGTTGCTCAAAATCCAAAAATTGTCGACTCATTATTACTCTTTGTTGAATTAAATATCATGGTATATGATACTCTTAACCGTTAATTGATGCCAGATTCAAAGCACAACTTATGACCATAATTGGATTTACACCCTTAAATACGCAAAATTGCATCCTCAATGACACTAGAATTGACCTATGGCAGTTTTCTTTAGCCCAAGAATTAGACAGTGCTTCGCAAATATTAAATGCCGAGGAAAAAGCCAGATCTGATCGTTTCTACTTCAGTCGCCACAAACGACGTTTCGCCACTGCTCGGGCCACCATGAGAATCATTTTGTCACGATATCTTAATATCCCTGCAGAACGCCTCGAATTTACTTACAATGCCCAAGGTAAACCTGAGGTGGTTAATACCCAAAAACTGCATTTTAATATCAGTCATTCCGGTGATTCCGCCTTGTTAGCCGTAGGTAAGGGACATCCTATGGGTGTGGATATTGAATATTTTTCTCCACGACCCTATGAAGGCATCGCGAAAAATCTTTTTTCGTATCAAGAAATTGATGAATTAAAGCGCAAACCCACAGCGCTTAAAGCCGCCACTTTTTTTCATATTTGGGCACAAAAAGAAGCCTTCATCAAAGCTACCGGTTTAGGACTCTCCTACCCAACACAAGAATTTACCGTACCTAGTACCATACCTACTAAACAATTGGTCGAGGATCCACTACATAATCTGACTTGGCAATTACGAAGTTTTATGCCAGAAATCGCTTGTGCGGGCGCACTCTGCTTTAGCCCCAGAGTTCGTGAACTTCGTCATGGATTTATTGAACTACACCAAAATGTCAGTTTAAAGTTTTGATTCATTATGAAGCAACTTAGCACGACTCAACAGCAACTCATCCAATTATTAAATGACCAAAAATGTCATAGCGGCAATGAATTGGGAAAAATATTAAACATTTCACGCACCGCTATATGGAAACAAATAACGCAATTAATCGAATTAGGAATTCCCATTCAGCCCATAGCCCAACAAGGCTACCAATTAACTCAGCCATTTAAATTATTAGATGAAGAAAGAATTGGGGACGGTTTAAAATGCGCAAATTTCCCTCAACCTTTTGCTCTGCATATTTTTAGCTCAATCGATTCCACTAATAAATTCCTAAAAGAATTATCACCCAGCCACCTTATCGAGATTTGCTGTGCCGAAAAACAAACCCAAGGACGCGGTCGCTTTGGCCGACAATGGTATTCTCCTTTTGGGGAGAATATTTATTGTTCCAGCCGATGGGATTTGCACTGTGATTTGAATAAGTTGTCTGGGTTGAGTTTAGTGGTTAGTTTAGCCATAGTGAATGTACTTAAAACTTTAGTCCCCAGTGAGGAGCTGCGAGTCAAATGGCCTAATGATATTCTATGGAAAGATCAAAAACTTTGTGGCATTTTGATAGAAATCTTAGCTGAATCGAATAGTAATGCTCAAGTTATTATCGGTATAGGACTCAACATCAATAGCGACACGCAAAAACATCCCTTACCTGACAGAGAATGGTGTTCACTGTATGAAATAACTAAGGATCATTTCGACCGTAATTTAATTGTTATAGCCATATTAAAAGAACTTTCAGTTTATATGCAAAGATTTTTAGAGCATGGTTTAAATGATTTTATTTCAGAATGGAACGACTACGATTATTTAGCAGGAAAAAATATTACTGTCTTACATCAATCCACACATCAATTAAATGGCATAGCTAGAGGAATTAATGCTGAAGGTTTACTGATAGTCGAAGAGGATACAGGGCAAACACATTATCTTTCATCTGGGGATACTACGTTAAGACAGGAGGGATAGATTAAGCGGACTTATTTCGTCCCGAGCAGTTTTAAGTGCTCGGAACTGGATGAACTGCGAGGAAATCGTACTATACTACTTCTTCAGAATCATCAGATTCTTTTTCTTGTTGTATACGTAAATAAATTTCTTCACGATGAACCGAAACATCTTTAGGTGCATTAATACCTAAACGTACTTGATTACCCTTAACCCCTAAAACAGTGATATTCACATCATCACCAATAATCAAGGTTTCACCTATACGGCGAGTCAATATTAACATGACCAAATCTCCCTAAAACAGCCACCCTACATCCCATAGAACCTCCATGGTGCTCCTGATGACTACAATCTGATTTATATTTACACAAATAATAGTGTCCGGTGTATATTATACACCGTAATTCTTAAGGAAATATTAAGGAAAAAAAATAATGAGCCCTAATATTTAACTTTACCAAGGAATAAAAATAGAGTTGTCAATTAGTTACGGAGTTTTTCTTATTGATAGCAAACATGGGATATAAACACTCAACATAATAATAAACAGAGCATAAAATGCCCATTGAATAAAAAACAAGAAAAGCCATGCTAATATACTTCCCTTCAAAAAGAAGGACCATTACTAATAAAGAACCATTTAAGATGTATTGCCCTAGCAAAATAAAGCGCGTATTCAATCCCCATTGTTTTAATCGCTGATACGCGTGTTTTTTATGTGGTGAAAACCATTTTTCACCCTCAAAGATTCGCCTTAACAAAGTAATAGTTGAATCAAATAGAAACAATCCATTTAATATAAACAAGTAATAAAAAGGAATTTGATATTGTTTTTGTCCAATAATTGCTAAATAAAAGGTTAAGAAACCCAATGTTGCACTCCCTACATCACCCATAAATAATTTTGCAGGGGGGAAATTAAACATAAGAAAACCCAAAAGACTAGCCATTAGCATTAGGCAAATAGCTTGATAAATGCTTGCATCATGGAAACCAAATAATATCGAATAAGATGCAAATAAAAAAATAGCCTGTGATGCACATAAACCATCTATACCATCCATAAAATTGAAATGATTAATCGACCAAAGTGCTGAAAAAAACAAAATAAACATCTGTATATATTGTTGTTTCAATACCATAAATCCCAAATTTAAGGTGTTAGGAGTAACAAGAATTGAAATAAGTACCGCTACGAAACATTGAATAACAAAACGTGTCTTTGCCGATAGGTTATACATATCATCTATAAAACCAATCCCAGCGATTAATAATGCGCCTACAAACAACGTGAAGATTTCAATATGATAATTATCAGTCAAATAAGTCTGAAATAGTAAAGCAACTAAAAAAAGCCCAACAAATATCAGCCCACCTCCTCTTACTGTTGAGTTAGTATGCATTGAGCGTTCGTTAGGATTATCCATTAGTCGAGTGTTATTAGCTAATTTACAAAATACCTTTGTCAGAGAACAGGAAATAAAAAAAATAAAAATATTAACAACTATATTCATAATGATACCATTTTCAGTTTTAATTTAATCGTGCCCCGAGAAATCAAAGGGAAGTTTATTCCGTGACCTCAACTTTGTCTTCTAATTTATCCACTAATGTCCGACCATAACGATCTTCAAAACGAATAATATCATCCTCACCCAAATAAGAACCTGACTGCACTTCAATTATTTCCAATGGTACTTTTCCAGGATTTTCCAACGAATGAACCACTCCCAGTGGAATGTAAGTTGATTGATTTTCAGTTAATAAATACGTTTTATCCCCATTGGTTACTCTGGCAGTACCTGAAACTACAATCCAATGCTCTGCTCGATGATGATGCATTTGAATGGATAGTTTTTCACCTGGTTTTACTGTAATTCGTTTTACCTGGTAACGTGCACCGTGATCAATTGAATCATACTTACCCCAAGGTCGATAAACTTCCCTATGTAATTTTGCCTCACTTCGTCCAGTTTCCTTAAGGATTTCCACCACTTTCTTCACATCTTGTACTTTGTCCTTCGCGGCAACCAAAATTGCATCTTTGGTATCAACAACCACTATATTATCTAAGCCTATGGTTACAACTAATTTTTCATCACTGCGAATAAAACAATCCTTAGTGTCAAGGCTTATTACATCGCCTTGCTGTACATTGCTTTGCTCATTTTTTTCAAAACTATCCCATAGTGCAGCCCATGAACCAATGTCACTCCAACCTGCATTCATAGGAACAACCACAGCATTTTCAGTTTGTTCCATTACTGCGTAATCTATTGAATCTGTTGGACAGGCCATAAAGGCATCCCTGTCGATGGTTGTAAATTCACGGTTTTGTTTCATTCCTTTAAGGGCTTTAAAACAATGAGTATAAATTTCCTCTTGGTATTTTTTTAACTCTTCAAGATAGAGGCTTGCTCGAAACATGAACATCCCACTATTCCAGTAATAATCGCCACTATCCAAGTAGGTTTGGGCAAGCTCTTTGTTTGGTTTTTCAACGAATTCACTAATGCGATAACCATTCGCTTCTGTTTTTAGTGCCTTAATATACCCATACCCAATCTCTGGATGGGTAGGAACAATACCAAATGCAACTAACTTACCTTGCTCTGCATAGGGTGTTGCTCGTCTAATTGCATCATGGAAAGCCTCTATATCGGAAACCACGTGATCGGCAGCCAAAACCAATAGTAGTGGATCCTGTTCATTTTGGATGGCCTTTAAAGCGGCTAAAGCTATTGCGGGAGCCGTATTTCGACCAATTGGTTCCAAAATAATATCACTATACGCTTGGTTTATTTGATTTAATTGCTCGTTAACAATAAAGCGATGCTCCTCATTACAAATTAACAAAGGATCTTGACAATCGAGACCTTGTAATCGTTTAACAGTAGCTTGAAGCATGCTGTCAGGGCCCTGAATGTTTAAAAACTGTTTAGGATATAATTCTCTTGATAGCGGCCACAATCGACTTCCAGTTCCGCCTACCATAATTACAGGTAGAATCATTAATAAGGCTCCTCTATGCTTACAATTCTCTTGATTACTAGGCTAGTCGGATTGAATTACTTAAGTTCATCTCGAATTAAATTAGCAACAACCTCCAGCTCACTACTTACATCGTAATGATGATTACCTATAAAAAAGCCGCAATCACTGAGAAATTCACTATTGACTAAATCACCTTGTATAGAATAATCAAAATATTTTATTACTGGATTTCTAACGAAGTTGCCCGCAACAATAGGTCTACAATCGATATTTTTTTCAGTTAATACCTTCACTAGATGGTCTCGTTTAGCCACACCTGCTTCTACCATTAATGCAAAACCGAACCAACTACTGTCCCCTGTTTCTTTTTGAATAGTTAATCCAGGTATATCTGAAAATAATCTTTTAAATATGATCGCATTTTTACGTCTTCCTTCTACAATAGAAGGAAGTTTTTCAAGTTGGACTTTTCCGAGAGCCCCTGACATTTCCAGAGGTCTTAAATTATAACCAGGCAAAACAAAACGGAAAGACTCTTCGAATGGGTTGTCACTTTTAATACATACTTTATTATCCACTGGTAAATTTCTGGTCCAACCATGGGCTCGTAACGATAGCATGATGTGATAAAGCTCTTCATCATCAGTTACAACCATGCCTCCTTCCATTGTTGAAATATGATGGCTAAAAAAAGTACTGAATGTACCCATTAAACCGAAGGTACCAGCCTGTTTTCCATTTAATAATGCACCCATCGATTCACAATTATCCTCAAGTAAAATGATATTTTTATCTGCGATTAATTCATTTAACGCGTAAAAATCAATAGGATTACCTAATAAATTAACAGCGAAAATTGCTCGAGTTTGATCCGTTATTGCTTTGGCTACTTCTTCTATATCTAAATTTAGGGTGTCCCTATTAACATCAACAAATTTTATTTTGAGACCATATTGATACAAGGGATAATAGGTTGTAGACCATGAAACGGCCGGTACAATTACTTCATCACCAGGCTTTAATGCATTTTTGTTACGATAAAATAATGCGGCAATTGCCAATAAATTAGCTGAAGAACCTGAGTTAACCATAACTGCATAGCGGCTACCAAAAAAATCAGAAAATAAATGTTCAAAAATCTGAACATGTTTCCCCATGGTAAACACTCCACTGTCGATAACATCCTGAAGTGCTTGATATTCTTGCTCATCCCAAGTCGATGTCGCTAGAGGTAGCATCTCTATTTATCCCCCGTAAGAAAAAATTGATAAGTTCGCGCTATGCCGGTTCTTAAATCTGTTTTAGGAAACCAACCTAAACCTTTCTGTATAGAAACATCAACCAGTTTTTGTTTCGTCCCTGTTGGCTTTGTAAAATCATGTTTAAAATCACCATCATAGGCAAGAACGTCTTTAATTATTGAATAATATTCATTAATTGTATAATCTGACCCTACGCCAACATTCATCTGACCGGGAAGAAGTTCAAAGCGATCCAAGGCAAAAAATATAAAGTCCCCCAGGTCCTCTGCAAATAAAAATTCCCTTCTGGCGGTGCCATCACCCCATATTTCCACACACTTCAGACCTTGTACTTTAGCATCATGAATTTTACGAATGACGGAAGGAATCATATGAGAATTTTTGATATCAAATTTATCCCACATCCCATAAAGATTAGATGGAATTATGGTTTTATAAGCCACACCATATTGCTGACTTAAGTATTGCGCCAATCTAGAAACAGCAATTTTAGCTATTGCATATCCTTCGTTAGTAGGCTCAAGTTCACCAGTTAGTAAAGCGGACTCTCTTAAAGGATTTTGTGCATCTCGTGGATACATACAAGAACTACCAATATTAAGAAATTTGGAGATCCCTGCGTTGTATGCTGCTTGCACCAAGTTCATACCCATCTTTAAATTTTGAAAACAAAAATCGTAGGGTGCAGCAATATTGGCTTGGATTCCACCTACTAAACCTGCAGCATGGATTACAATGTCTGGAGCAGTTTGAATCAAATGATTTTCTAAAGCTTGTGCATCATTAAGATCTAAGTCAAGACGAGAAGGCGCATCAAGGATATGACCAAAAGATTGGGCGAGGGAACGAATATTTCGCCCTACCATTCCATTTCCACCGCTTAAAAAAATCTTCATGTTAATATTCTACTGATAGCATCGGGGTAAAACCATGGGCGCGAAGAACTGAATGTTGTTTCGCTTGCTCCAAATCATTTACAACCATTTCGGTAATCATCTCTTCAAAGGTTGTTGTTGGAACCCACCCTAATTTTTCCTTAGCTTTAGTTGGATCACCAAGTAAAGTATCTACTTCCGTTGGTCTAAAATATTTTGAATCTACCTCTACCAGAACATCCCCCTCATTGACGAAAGGGGCATTTAGACCTTCTACAGAATCAACAATAGCTCTCTCATTTATCCCCTTGCCTTCAAACCGCAGATTAATACCAAGTTCTTTTGCAGCATGAGTTACAAACTGTCTTACTGAATATTGTACCCCTGTGGCGATAACATAATCTTCAGGGTTATCTTGTTGCAACATTAGCCATTGCATTTCTACATAATCACGAGCATGTCCCCAGTCTCTTAAAGAATCCAAATTTCCCAAAAACAGTTTGGATTCAATACCTTGAGCAATATTACATAAAGCGCGGGTAATTTTTCTTGTTACAAAAGTCTCACCTCTTCTTGAGGACTCATGATTGAATAGAATACCATTGCATGCATACATCCCATAAGCTTCACGATAGTTAACTGTAATCCAATATGCATATAATTTTGCTACTGCATAGGGTGAGCGAGGATAAAACGGTGTTGTTTCTCGCTGGGGAATTTCTCGTACAAGTCCATATAGTTCAGAGGTGGAAGCTTGATAAAATCGAGTTTTCTTTTCTAACCCTAATATTCTAATAGCCTCTAATATACGCAATGTTCCCATCGCATCAATATTAGCAGTATATTCAGGAGACTCGAATGAAACAGCCACATGTGATTGGGCCCCCAGATTATATATTTCATCAGGTTGAATTTCAGAGATTAGCCGAGTTAAATTGAGTGAATCACTCAGGTCGCCATAATGTAAAAAAAACTTTTGATTCTCAACATGAGGGTCTTGAAAAATATGATCTATGCGGTCTGTATTAAAACTTGATGCACGTCTTTTAATCCCATGAACCTCATATCCCTTTTTCAATAAAAACTCCGCAAGATATGATCCATCCTGACCAGTGATACCAGTAATTAAAGCTTTTTTCATAATTGAAACTCATTTTTTATTTGTAGCCTATTATATACAACAAACTCGTTGGCTCAACTCTAAAAGAAATAATTTCTCTAGAGTTTTTTCACATTTTTTGATTATTCATTGAGTTAATTTTACCTAACCACATCTCAAATGATTTCTTTCGAATGTGATAATATGTTTAAACCTGAATCCTTTATACTGCTTACATTCAAGAAGAATACTTCTCTAAGTAAATAATACTCTGCAATAACTGCAAATACACCCGTCATAAATAATTGTGTGATACTAAGAATAATAGAATGACTATTATTGAAAAATAACACTAAATAATAATTACTAAACCACATAAGAAATCCAAAACCTATTGCTTTAACAATGTGCAAATTAGGCATTATGATTGGTAATTTACTTCGAATACTTATATGTAATATAGTTGCCGCAGAAAAACCAGCAATAGCTAGTGCGCAACCAATGCCTGTTATACCCATATAAGGTGTTAATAAAAAGATTAGTGCAATAGATACCACCGCACCAATCAAATTGGGTAAAATCAAAAGCCTTGTATCTTTTTTGGCATGAGCTGCCATACTATAGACGTTCACAATTACCC
>SCSO01000102.1 GCA_004297865.1 Legionella sp. | reverse complement strand
AAAAGGATAGATATTAAATAGAATTAAGGAGAAAAATCATGACCGAATTAAATAAAAACCAAACTGCTACTCAACGTAAATCTCATGTCAGTGAAGCAGCTAATACCCTATTGAACGAAGGCAAAAAATTAGCTCAAGAAGTGTATGAAGATGGCATAAATAAAGTCAGCGAAGCTGAGGCTAACGTAAAAGAATATTCTGATCAACTTGTTAAAAAAGTACAAGAAAATCCAGTTTCATCTATATTGATAGCTGCTGGAGTTGGCTTTCTACTTTCTAAAATTTTTCATAAATAATGAGTACTCTTGAACAATTAGAAGGTTTGGTGAGTGCTAAAATTGGCGCCATAAAAGACCTCTTTACTCTCATTAAACTAGAAGCACAATTAGCAAGATTGAGTATTTTCCCTTTAATACTCAATCTTTGTTTACTTTTTGTCATTCTAATTGGCCTATGGTTTTCCCTGATGCTCTTACTAGGAACGGGGATTTATTATGTATGGGATAATTTAGTAATAGCCATTTTTGGAGTATTCCTTGTTAATCTCTTGGCTGCTTTTGGTTTATTTAAATATTTAAACTTTAATGTACGCAATATAAGTTTTACGCACACTCGCGCCTACTTTGCGTCTACAGAGAGCACTTCCTATGACCGAATCGAGAAAACAACTGATAGCACGGATTGCTCAAACTAATGAACATTTAGCAGATGAGCAAGTTAAAGTGCAACAATTTAAATCTTCATTAAAGGTCAACCATCCTTTATTGATGACCACATTAATTCTCGCACCGGCTTTTATTGTAGGATGGCAAATGGGAAGTAAGAAAAATGATGGCTCTGTTACTAATCGCTTAGTGAAAATTGGGCTAATGGCCGCATCCACTCAATTTCAAAGTCAATTGAATTCTTTTTTTACCAATGATTAAGAGCTAGGATGTAGGTTGGGTCATGACCCAACAAAAAGAGCGAAGCCACTTCCTTATTGCCTGGAAGAAGTCGCTACGCTCCCCTGTTGGGTCATGACCCAACCTACAAAGATCCAAACCAATCCTGTAATCTTGAAATCACCTCATGCTCAACTGCATAATTTGTAGCATCCAACGAAGCCACTGCTTTAATCCCCTGCAAAGCATTAGTTGTAAATAAAGCATCCGCCTCCAGCAACATCTTTTTATCTACAGCCCCTTCCAGGCAAGTAATTCCTTCCTGCTGACAATAAGCCAGAATTCGTGAGCGAGTAATCCCTGCCAAAACACCATCATCTAGAGCTGGGGTAAACAATTGATTACCACGAATTAGAAAAAGATTAGCGCAAGTCGTTTCTGTTGCATGCCCCTGCATATTGAAAAAAAGGGCATCATCCATTCCCTTAGCCAAGGCTTGTCGACGAGCGGTAATGGCTTCCAAATAATTGATCGTTTTTAACTGATACACCGGATTAGCTGCATCTCTAAGCCAAGAGGCACTGCATAATCTGCTAGATTGATTATGCAACGAGTAATTGAAGGTTTGAATGATCAATTGACTCACCTGCCCATGTTCCGCTAACCCTCGAGGCGCAGAACCGCCACTTAAAATAACCTTCATGCCACCATGATATAGATTATCTCTTTTGATTTGTTGAACAAGACAATCTTCCCAATCATCTAAGGATAAATCAAAAGGAATACCCAATTGCCAGGCCGATTTGGAAATTCTTTGCCAATGAAGCTCCGCGAAACAAGGTTGCGAACTAGAAACTCGAATCGTTTCAAAAAGACCTTCTCCAAGGAAAATACGATCATCGATGGCAAAACTAGGGCTTACATCCCCTTTTTCTATTAGTACTTTGGTGTGCATTAACATTATGCTCTTTAATAGTCTACGAAATCATCCAGTTCATCACGTAAACGTTTGTCATCTAACATACTTTCTAAGCGTCTGCGAGCATCTAATCCTGTATTAGCCGTGTCACTTACTTCCTTTTCTACATCTACTTCATCAAAATCTTCAACGATTTCTACTACTTCATCTTCTTCAAACAATTCACTCATAACCTACTCTTTTACCATTTAACTGATTAACTACCCATTCCTAAAGACAAACATCCATTAACTTAGGAGGGCTATATACTCTATTTTTAGGGTATTTCCTAGTTTTTTTTGATCTTTGTTACTACTTGCACTTTAATTGCAAAGCACCAATAATTGAAGAAGAGTTCAAAACCTATGATTTTATGTCAGACCAATATAAAGACGCACTAAGAAGTACTATTAGACAAGTACGATCTAAATTATCTAGCCAATATAGAGCAACAGCCTCTGAACAAGTGTGTACACGAATTCGTTCTTTGGCCGCCTATAAAGACGCGCAACATGTTGCTTTGTATCACTCAATCCATGGTGAGATTGATTTGACCTCCCTTTGGCATAGTGCCGATGCTCAAGGAAAAACCTGTTATTTTCCTGTCTTACATGACAATTCCAGTCTCTTATTTTTACCAGCAAGCCCAATTACTCCTTTTAGAAAAAATAAATTTGGCGTATTGGAACCCGATATCAGCCGCGACTTAGCCATGCCGGTGGATAAACTTGATTTAATTTTAGTCCCGGTTGTTGTCTTTGATATTCGTTGCACACGTTTAGGAATGGGCGCCGGTTATTATGATAGAACTTTAGCTAATCAATCCAATAGCACTTTGTATGGAATAGCCTATCAATTCCAACGCGTGGATTACATAGAGCCAGAATCGTGGGACGTACCTTTAGATGCAGTGATCACCCAAAGAGCGATTTATTGGCGTGAAGCCGATTAACCTATGGCGTCAGCTCCAATTTCTCCAGTTCTTATACGTATAACTTGCTCTAAGTTATAAACAAAAATTTTACCATCACCAATTTTGCCGGTATAAGCCGATTTACATATGGCTTCGATAGCAGCTTCCACCATCTCATCAGGTAAAGCCAATTCAATCTTTATCTTCGGGAGAAAATCGACGACATATTCCGCACCACGGTATAATTCCGTATGTCCTTTTTGTCGTCCAAATCCTCGCGTCTCAGAAATAGTGATTCCAGGGACGCCAATATCCATCAAGGCTTCATGAACGTCATCTAGCTTAAACGGTTTGATGATGGCTGTAAGCATTTTCATAGTGTTTCCATTTTCTGGTTTAAATTATATATCATGCAACATATAGTTCTACTCTCTGAGTTTTGCTAGACTGTTTCGCAAAATGAGCTCGGAGGAACTATGTTTGAC
>SCSO01000004.1 GCA_004297865.1 Legionella sp. | reverse complement strand
TTTGCGCCTAATAATAAATGCGCGAGGAAAGCATGTACTTGATTACAGGTGGAGGTAGCGGGATTGGGCGTAGTTTAGCCCGTGCTTTAGCTGATCGCGGCCATAAAGTATTGATCGTTGGACGACGGGAAACACTCTTAAAAGAGACTGCAGCTCATTCGCCTTTGATTCAATCGCTTTGTGCAGATGTCTCGACTGCTGAGGGTTTGCAAGCTATTGAAAATCAGTTGGATTCCGTTTCGCAAATTCATGGTTTGATCAACAATGCGGGTACTTTAAGCCCAGTTGTTCCGCTTAATGAGATTACTCGCGAAGCTTGGCACCATGCTTTCCAAACGAATGTGGATGCCGCATTATTCTTACCACAACGATTTCAAGCGCAATTGCAGCAAGGACGAGTGTTAAATATTGGGTCTGGGGCTGCTTATTTTCCTATTCAGGCTTGGGCAGCATATTGTACAACTAAAGCCGCTTTAGCTATGCTCACCCGCTGTTGGCAATTAGAATCCGCGCAAGTTTTTTTCGCTAGCGTGATGCCTGGAATTATTGATACCCACATGCAAGAAATGGCCCGTAGCGAGCATGCTATGGCTGCAGAGCAAACGCAGTTCTATCAAAAATTAAAAGAGCAAAATCGTTTAATTACTCCAGAAACAGTAGCGGAATTTTTATGCTGGCTTTTATTAGATGTGGATAATGAAACCTATGTTTCTAAAGAATGGGACATTTATGACAGCTCTCATCATATAAAATGGCTCAAGCCTCCTCATCAAGTTTTACATTGGGATATATAATGTTTTCCTGCGATAAACTATTTATAAATGCGAGTACTATTGCGGCCAATGGCCAACAGTTGGCAGACCAGGCTGTGGTTATTCAAGGCGCGAAAATTGCTTGGTCTGGTGCACAAAATGACTTGCCTGACGCATGGAAAAATAATCCTCAGGAACAAATCGATTGTCAGGGGCAAGTACTAACTGCTGGTTTGGTGGATTGTCATACACATTTGGTTTATGCCGGTGATCGAGCAGCTGAGTTTAAATTAAAATTAGATGGTGTAAGTTACACCGAAATTGCACAAGCTGGTGGCGGCATTTTATCAACGGTTAAGCAAACGCGAGCTGCTTCGGAAATGCAATTATTAGAAGAATCTCTGCCGAGAATTCTGGCCTTGCGTGCAGGTGGTGTGACTACAGTGGAAATTAAATCCGGTTATGGTTTGGATTTAGCCACAGAAATGAAAATGCTTAAAGTAGCGCGTCGTCTTGGTGAGTTAAGCGGATTACGAGTCAAAACCACCTTTTTAGGGGCTCATACGGTGCCTCCGGAATTTAAGGGTAGAAATCAGGACTATGTTGATTTTCTCTGCAAGGAGATGTTGCCGGCTATTCAACAAGAGGGTTTGGCTGATGCCGTGGACGTTTTTTGTGAGTCCATAGGATTTAGTGTGCAACAAACAGAACAGATTTATCGTTGTGCTAAAAACCTAAACCTGCCTGTGAAATGCCATGCGGAACAATTATCGAATTTGGGGGCTAGCGTTTTAGCCGCGCAATATAACGCTTTGTCTTGCGATCATTTGGAATTTTTAGATGAAGACGGAGCAAAGGCTTTAGCCAAGGCTAATACCGTGGCCGTGATTCTTCCTGGCGCGTATTATTTTCTTCGCGAGCAAAGAAAACCTCCCATCGATTTATTACGTAAGGCTGGTGTAGGCATGGCCATCGCCACAGATTGCAATCCAGGCTCTTCTCCTACCACTTCTTTATTATTGATGATGAGTATGGCCTGTACTTTCTTTTCTTTTTCAGTGCAGGAAGCTTTAGCTGCAGTTACTTATCAGGCGGCGAAAGCCTTGGGTCTTGCTGAAGAAATAGGTGAAATTGCTGTAGGAAAGGCAGCGGATTTAATTTTATGGTCAGTGAAAGACAGTGCAGCGCTTTGTTATTACGTGGGTTCACCTATAGCTCATCGCAGCATGATCGCAGGACAATGGATTTCAAATACAGAATTATTTTAAGGAGTAAAAGATGAACACTCTTCATCGGCAGTTTGGAATATTATTTTTTTCTTTCGCTTTGCTTTGGTTACCGTCTTTAGCAATGGCAGTAAGCAATGCGGTTGTTCAAAAGGAGACGGAAGAGTATCTGTTAAATCTTAAATACCCTGAAGGTTTTGCCGCTGTAGAAGTCAATACTAAAGTCAAAGAGTACATTAAGGATAAACGTAGCGAGTTTATGAAGGAATTAGTGGATGATGCTGGAGTGTCTCCAGATGCTCCTGGTAAAACCAGTCTGACTATTAATTATAAAATAGTCTACAATGCAAAAAATGCTTTAAGTATACGTTTTGATCGTTCTATCTATCATCGTGGTGCCGCTCATCCTGCCCATTTTGTAGAGGTGCTTAATTTTCTCAATAATAAAGAAATCTCTTTGAGTGATCTATTTAAGCAGGGCGCGGATTATTTAAATCCTATTGCGAGTTATTGCAGTAAAGAAATTACCGCTAAAGACATTTCTGATGCGGAATTGATTAAAGAAGGCACAGCGCCTACAGTTGATAATTATTCGACTTGGTATTTTACGACCAAAGGAATTGCTGTGGTGTTCAATACTTATCAAGTGGCTGCTTATGTGTATGGCGAACAAGTGGTTCCTGTACCTTTATCTATCTTTGCTTCGGTTTTAAAACCGGAGTTAGCTAAATCATTATGGGGCAATGCATGAGTGATACACCCTTTATCGCGGCAAATCAGAAAATAGCGGAATTAAGTTTACGTGTTATTGTTTTGGCCATTATATTAACGATTGTATTGGCAACCTCCAATGCTTATTTGGCGTTGAAATTAGGTATTCTTACTTCTGCATCTATTCCTGCTGCGATTATTTCTATGGGGATATTACGCGCGTTTAAGAATTCTACCATTTTAGAAAACAATGCGGTGCAAACTGCTGCTTCCGCAGGTGAGGCTGTAGCAGGGGGGATTGTTTATACTATCCCTGCTTTAATTATCATTGGCTTTTGGAACCATTTTGATTACCTCACCAATTTTTTCATTGCAGTGACTGGGGGTGTTTTAGGAGTGCTGTTTTCTATTCCTTTGCGCCGTATCTTAGTGAATGAACAAGCTTTAAAATTCCCTGAAGGGCGAGCTATAGCAGAAGTACTAAAATCCTCTGCGGAGAAAGCTGAGATTAAAGATATTTTTATCGGTGGTGCTATTGGCGGATTCATTGAGTTATTGCAGGTTGGTTTTAAAATCATTGCTAATAACTGGAGTTATTGGTTTGTCGTCAAACGATCGATCTTTGGTTTAGGTGCTGGATTTTCTGCAACTATGATTGGTGCTGGTTATTTGGTCGGCCATGACATGGCAATCAGTATATTTCTAGGGGCGGTGATTTCTTGGTTAATTGCTATGCCTGCGGTCAGTCAATTTTATCCGGAATTTTTGCAGCAGTATCCTGTAGAAGAGGCCGCTACATTATTATGGAATAGCGAAATGCGCTATTTGGGTATTGGTGCGATGTTGTTTGCTGGAGTTTGGACCTTTATCAAATTAATAAGACCTTTATCTAAGAGTATTAAAGTTTCATTAGTGGCTTATATGAATAAAGGGAAAGAGGCGAGTGCTTTGCCACGAACCGACAAAGATATTCCCATGCCTTATATTTTGATGGGTATTGGAATGATGGCGGCTATTTTGTTTTTATTTTTCCAATTGCATTTGCCTTTAGGACAAGCTGGTTTAGATAAAGATTATGCACCGACTATTATTTTTTTCGCGGTCATTTATGTTTTGTTTATTGGGTTTATCTTTTCAGTGATTACTGCTTATTTTTCTGGGATGGTTGGAGTAACAGCGAGTCCGGGTAGTTCGGTGGTCATTTCAGGGATGTTGTTTGCAGCATGGCTGTTGTTAACCGCTATTGATCATTTACTGCCTTTGCCTTTATCAGCACAACAAATTCAAGCGGCGGAGGCAATCACCATTGTGATTGGTTCTGTAGTCACGGGCATTGCGGCTATTGCTAATGATAACACTCAAGATTTAAAAGTAGGGCAATTGGTCGGTGCTACTCCTTGGAAACAGCAGGTGATGTTATTGTTGGGTGTTGTTATTTCTTCTTTAGTGATACCTCCGGTGATGCAAGTGTTGTTTAATGTGTATGGGATAGCCGGCGTGATGCCGCATTCTGGAATGGATATTTCTCAATCATTACCTGCGCCTACTGCTGCGTTAATGGCGGCAATCACCGAAGCGGTATTTCGCAATTCTTTACCTTGGACCATGATGTTGATCGGTTCTTGTATTATTTTAGGCGTTATGTTGTTGAATCGTTTATTGAATTTACAACGTTATGTGCATCTGTCTATTTTGGGAATTGCAATCGGTATGTATTTACCTATAGCCTCTACCTTTCCTTTATTTTTGGGGGGGATGATTGCTTTATTTGTACAGATGCGTTTGCAAAGTATGTCTTATACTAAAGAAGAATCACAATTCAAATTGCAAAAGGGGACATTAATTGCCTGTGGTTTGGTTGCGGGTTCCGCGATTATGGATGTGATTTTGGCAATTCCCTTCTCCATTATGCATTCTCCTGATGCTTTGCAAGTGGTCGGGCCGTCTTGGAAAAATACGAGTGTGTATTTGGGAATGGGATCTACTTTGTTTTTAGCTTGGTGGATTTATCATCGGGTTTGTGGGAAGTAAAATTCTTGCTGATACATTGAGCTATAATTTGTATTTTCTTCCGGGTTTTCGTGAATGTGCCCGGGCCGGGTTTTTATATTGTGCAATATTCAAAGACGGGCCCGTGAACGAGCCCGGTTTTTTATAGATAAAGATTTACAACCCCTCAATCCTTTCTCTATGCTGCAACAACTTCTCTTTCGCTTGTTGCGCTTGCGCAAGTTTTTCTTGTTCTTTCGCAATAATATCGGCTGGAGCTTTATCCGTAAATTTAGGGTTATTGAGTTTACCTTCAGCTAAACTAATATCTTTATCTAGTTTAGCAACTTCTTTCACTAAGCGGCCTAACTCTGCTTCTTTGTCTATCAAATCTGCCATAGGTATCAGTAATTCAATTTCTCCTAAAACAGCGGTTGCAGAAACAGGGATCTTATCTTCAGCGGCAAAATAACGAATTTCCGTCAAACGGCTTAAAGATTTTAAGGTTTGTTGGTATTTTTCTACTCGACTTTTGAGCTCTGGCGTACAATTACGAATATACAAGGGAATTAATTTAGCTGGAGAAATCGACATTTCACTGCGAATCGTTCTAATAGCCTGAATCGCGGCTTTTAACCAATCGAGTTCTTCTTCTACTTGCGCATTAATTAACTTTTTATCGACTTGCGGGTAATGACTTAACATAATGCTTGCGCCATTTTCGCTAGTTAATTTAGTTGCTCTTTGCCAAATTTCTTCGGTGATAAACGGCATTAAAGGATGTAACAGTTTGAGAATATGATCTAAGACATGAATCAATGTTCTGCGGGTGCCACGTTTCATGGCACTTAACACGTTTTCATCTTGTAATATGGGTTTAGATAATTCCAAATACCAATCACAATATTCATGCCAAACAAATTCATAAAGCGTGTTGGCTAAAAGATCGAAACGATAGGTTGCAAAATAATGATGAACCTTTTCAATAGTGTGCTGTAAGCGAGAAAGGATCCATTCATCAGCTGGACTGTATTGGAAAGCGCCATCACCAAAATCCACATGTTCCTCATCGGTATTGAGCATGACGTAACGCGCGGCGTTCCATAATTTATTGCAGAAATTGCGGTAACCTTCGACACGACCTATATCAAAACGAACGTTGCGGCCGGTAGACGCTAAGGAACAATAAGTAAAACGTAAAGCATCTGTACCATAAGGGGTTATTCCCTCAGGAAATTCTTTGCGAGTAGCTTTGATAATGCGATCGCGCGCCGAATCTAGCATTAAATTGGAGGTTCTTTTGGCGATTAAGGAATCAAGATCAATACCATCAATAATATCTAAAGGATCTAAAACATTGCCTTTAGACTTAGACATTTTTTGGCCTTCGCTATCGCGAATTAAACCTGTAATGAAGATTTCTTTGAAAGGAATCTTGCCAGTAAACTTCAGACCCATCATGATCATTCTAGCAACCCAGAAGAAAATGATATCAAAACCTGTGACTAGGACAGAGGTAGGATAGAATTGTTCTAATTCGGGGGTACGTTCAGGCCAACCCAAGGTGGAGAAAGGCCATAATGCGGAAGAGAACCAAGTATCCAAAACATCTTCGTCTTGTTTTAGTTCAGTTCCTTCACTGATGTTGTGTTTAAAGCGTACGTCATTTTCACTATAACCCACATAGATATTGCCTTGGGTGTCATACCAAGCGGGAATGCGATGCCCCCACCACAATTGGCGACTGATACACCAATCTTCTATGTTATCCATCCATTGAAAATAAGTTTTGTCCCAATTTTCCGGAATAAAGCGAATATCACCATTTTTTACGGCAGCTATCGCTGGTTCTGCTAAAGGTTTAGTTTTGACATACCATTGTTCGGTTAATAGAGGTTCAATAACCACATTGGATTTTTCTCCGCGAGGCACTTTCAATTTATGCGGTTCAGTCTTTACTAAAAATCCGGCAGCGTCTAAATCTTTCAGAATTTGTTCTCGTGCGGCAAACCGATCCATGCCTTGATAGGCGTCAGGGGCTAGGGTATTAATAGTCGCCTTTTTAGTAAGAATATTGACTAGGGGTAAATGATGACGTTTGCCGACTTCATGGTCATTGAAATCATGAGCTGGGGTGATTTTCACGCAACCACTACCAAACTCTTTATCCACGTAGTCATCGGCAATGATGGGAATCGTGCGATTACATAAAGGCAATTGCACTTGTTTACCTATAAGATGCGTAAATCTTGAATCTTCTGGATGGACTGCAACTGCAGAATCACCTAATAAGGTTTCCGGTCTGGTGGTGGCTACGACTAAGGATTCCGTTGAATTGACTACAGGATAGCGTATGTGCCAAAGAAAACCGTCTTCCTCTTCGGAAAGCACTTCTAGATCCGATACAGCAGTTCCTAAATGGGGATCCCAATTCACCAGACGTGTACCGCGATAAATGAGTCCTTCGTCATGTAATTGAACAAAGACCTTTTGTACGGCAGCGGATAAGCCGTCATCCATAGTAAAACGTTCACGGCTCCAATCAACGGAGGCACCTAAACGACGCATTTGCTGGGTAATGGTATTTCCTGATTCATTTTTCCATTGCCAAACGCGCTCTAAGAATTCATCACGACTGAGATCTTTTTTAGCGATCCCCTGAGCTTCTAATTGTCGCTCTACCACTAATTGAGTAGAAATACCTGCATGATCTGTCCCTGGTTGCCACAGGGTTTTGTCGCCTAGCATTCGATGATAGCGGGTTAAAGCATCCATAATGGTATGCTGAAAACCATGTCCCATGTGCAGACTTCCGGTGACATTGGGTGGGGGCAGCATGATGCAATACGGTTTACCCTCTCCACGGGGTTGAAAATAGTGGAGGTTTTCCCATTTTTTATAACAATCTTGTTCAATCGCTTCAGGTGAATAGGTTTTATCCATGGCTCAAATCAGGTCAGTAAAAAGTTGCGATCTTAGCATAGAGTAGGCTCATTTAGCCATTAAATGTAGGTTGGTGCTAAGTAAACCCTGACTCGGGATCCATTAGTGTAGCCTGTATTAGACGAAGTCCTAATACAGGGCAAATTGTGGCACATATTCCTGTATTGCGACTTCGTCTAATACAGGCTACTTCTTTAGATTCATTAACCCGTTGAAATTAGTGCAAATTTAACCCATATTAATTATTATTTTGCATTTAGAACAAACCAAGTATAAAATGATCCGTTTTTATCCAAAGATACCTATGACTTCCTATTGGCAAAAAACTATCAGCTTGTTTAAAGAGTATTTTATTGACTCCGATGAAAAATGGGTTGCTTGGTCGCTATTAATTGGCGCCTTGCTTTGTGCAATCGGTATCGTCAGTTTGTTAGTGCTCTTAAATGGATGGTCAATTGTTTTTTGGACAGCCCTTACCGCAAAAGATTTTAGTGCATTTTTATTCGCCATTGGCGAATTTGCTTTGATTTTAGCGGGGTTGGTTGGCACTCATGTGTTAAAAGATTTTCTCATTGATAAATTAGCCATTTTTTGGCGAAATTGGTTAACTGATAGGATTATCAAAGATCTCTTTAGTAGTAAGAATAATTATCTGGATTTGAAACGTTTTTCCAAGGATATTGAAAATGTGGATCAACGTATTCAAGAAGATGTCGAAGAATTTGTAAGTTTGACTTTAAATTTACTGATCAACTTCGTGCAATCCCTGTTGAGTCTATGCACTTTTGTCACCGCTTTATGGGTAGTAGGAGGCGCGCTTACTTTTGTTCTGGGTGGATTTAATATTATTATCCCAGGCTATTTAGTCTGGGTTGCCTTATTAATTGCAGCATCTGCCACCGGTATTATGCATTGGTTAGGAAGCTCTCTTAAAGAAACCAATATATTAGCTGAAGGAGCCAATGCTGATTTTCGTCAAGAATTAGCACAACTTCATGATGATGCTGAAAATATCGCTGAAGAACATGCAGAAAATTATTACCAAAGTTCATTAGAACGGAAAAATACAATCATTCAAGACACTTCTAATCAACGCTTGAACACGCAAATCAAATTAACTGCCTTTCAGAATTTTTACATGCAGTTATCGCAAATTCTGCCTTTCTTGTTAGGTGCGCCACTGTATTTTAGTGGTGCAATTGATGTAAACCAATTGATGCAAATTGGTAATTCCTTTGGTCAAGTTTACCAATCATTGAGTTGGTTTGTTAACGCTTATCAAGATCTGGCAGCTTATACAGCAAGTATTGAAAGGATTACCGAATTAAAACATTATTTGGAAGAGGATAGTTTAACTGCTAATCCTAAAGAGATAGTGAGAAAGGTAAGAGATAAAGATCATATCAATGTGAAGCATCTGAATATTCAACCTCCACAAAAATCCAGCACTGAGTTTATCATGCAGGAATTAAATCTTAAGCTAAAAAAGGGAGAGCATGTATTAATTAAAGGCCCCTCAGGACTTGGAAAAAGTACGCTATTCAAGGCGATTTCAGGAACTTGGAAATATGGCCATGGTAAAGTGTCCATTCCTGCAGATAAAAAGTTTTATTTCTTACCACAAAAACCGACCTTGCCTCACGATACTTTGCGTGCGGTTTTAGCCTATCCAGAACCTGCAGATACTTATTCTGAAGAACAATGCCGGGCGGTGTTACGTGAAGTGGGTGGATTGGAAAAATATATTTCACAATTAAATGTTAAACAGCCTTGGGCTAAGTTTCTATCCGACGGTCAAAAACAACGCATTGCTTTTGCACGAGTTCTACTGAAAAAACCCGATTGGCTCTTTTTAGATGAAGCCACTGCATCCTTAGATGAAGAAGCTGAAGAGCATGTCTATCAAAGGGTAAGGGCACTTGCTAACACCACCATAGTGAGCATTGCGCACCGTAGTACCGTGGAAAAACATCATTCGCGAATTTTGTTTTTTGGGGTGAAAGAGGATGGGACAATTGGGATTAAGGAAGGGGTGCAGAGTGGTGTTACGTTGTAGGTTGGGTCGTGACCCAACCTACAATTAATTAAGCCTTTTATTCGACTTTCGGTTTAATCCGATGATCTTCTGCGATAAACGTATACATCGTAGGCACGACGAAGAGAGTGAAACACGTTCCAATGAGTAAACCTGTGGCAATAACCAGCCCAATGTCAAAACGACTCACTGCGCCAGCGCCATTAGCAATTAATAAGGGAAACACGCCAAACACCATTGCCGCTGTCGTCATTAAAATAGGACGTAAACGAATAGCTGCAGCCTCTTCTACCGCCGCACGCTTATCCAGATTTTTTTCTCGTTGTAAATGGTTAGCAAAGTCTACAATCAAAATCCCGTGCTTACTGATCAAACCAATTAAAGTAATCAAACCTACCTGCGTATAAATATTAATACTCGCCAGACCTAAATTCAGAGGAATTAAAGCGCCGCAAATTGACATAGGCACACTAATTAATACGATTAAAGGATCACGGAAACTTTCATACTGAGCAGAAAGGACCAAAAAGATAATGATGATAGCAAAGATAAATGCAAAGACTAGCGCGCTACCTTCTTGGATATACTGACGCGATTCACCACCATAATCATAAGAAAATCCCTTAGGCAAGGTTTCATTAGCCGCTTCTTGCAAAAAGGCTAAACCTTCACCCAAAGTTTTCCCGGGCATCATCACGCCTTGCAGCGTCGCTGAATTCAATTGCTGGAAATGCGTTACTGAATTCGGCTGAGTTTTTTCTACTGGCGATACCACAGTGGATAAAGGCACCATAGTTCCTTTAATGGTTTTTACATAAATTTGCCCCAATTGCTTTTCCGTCAAACGGAATTTTCTATCCAATTGTGGAATAACCTGATAGCTACGACCTTCCAAATTAAAGTAATTAATATAATTGCCCGAGAGTGCGCTAGTTAAACTACTACCAATGGCGCGCATATCTAAACCCATCTCAGAAGCTTTGGAACGATTAATTTGCAGCTCTATCTGTGGTTGATTGAATTTCAACTCATTATCCATGTAAATAAACAAACCACTTTGCTTGGCTTTATTTAACAACTTAGTGGATACGTCATACAAACTTTGGAAATCATTAGTGGTTTTGATAACGAATTGCACAGGAGGTCCACCGCCGCCGCCAGGAAGTGGGGGTGGGATAATCGCGAATGCATTTAAACCGGCAATACTGGACAGTTTATTCTGTAAAGGCTCTTTCATACTAAATTGACTAGTTGAACGCTGATTCCAAGGTTTAAGCACCATTCCTGATATGGGCTGTGCCATATTAATGGTGAAATAATTTTCTGCTTCGGGGAAACTTTTGTAAATCGCATCAAATGGTTTGGTATAGGCCTCTATATAATTAAGAGTAGCGTATTGGGGAGCCATGGCCATCACGAAAAAGAAACCTTGGTCTTCTTCAGGGGCGGTTTCAGCGGCAGTGTGGTTATAGAGATAGGGAAGCATTAACAAAACGACAACAGCTAACACTAAAATCATGCCCCGAGTATTTAATATGCCATGCAAAGCATTTTGATATTTTATTTTAAGATTATTAAAAAGAGTATCTAAATAGTGCACCAATTTTTGGTCATTAGATTCTTTGGATAAAACCTTAGAGCACATCATGGGTGATAAGGTTAAAGCAATTATCCCAGAAATAATTACCGCAGAGGCCAAAGTAAAAGCGAACTCTTTAAAGAGCGCACCAGTTAAACCACCCATAAAACCAATGGGAGCATAAACGGCCGCCAAGGTGATAGTCATTGCAATAACCGGCGTTGCGATCTCGCGTGCACCAACTAATGCGGCTTCAAGAGGTGTTTTCCCTTCTTCAATATGACGATGAACGTTTTCTACGACCACGATAGCATCGTCCACCACTAGCCCAATGGCGAGCACAAAAGCGAGAAGGGTTAATAAGTTAATGCTGTACCCTAGGAATAGCATTAAGGTGCATACTCCAATTAAAGACAAGGGAATAGTGACCACGGGTATAAAAACCGACCGAATAGAACCTAAAAAGAGAAAGATAACAATCACTACAATCAAGCCTGCTTCGATAATGGTGTGCATTACTTCAGTAATGGAGGCTCTAATAAAATCCGTAGCATCGTAAACAATAGTACCGGTTAATGAAGGTGGAAATTCTTTAACAATCGATGGCATTATATTCCGTACATCACTAATCACTGTTAAGGGGTTAGCGGTAGGAGTGGGGGTGATGGAAATGAAAACGGCCTTCTTACTATTGAAAGTTACCGAAGTATCGTAGTTTTGCGAGCCTAAAGTGACTTTGGCAATATCACGTAAACGGACGATAGAACCATTTTTGCTGGAGACAATCAGCTTACTAAAGTCATGGGCATTATTTAGATCAGTTTTCGCCGTCATATTGATGGCAACGTATTCACTCTTAGTGCTTCCAGCCGCAGTAAGGAAGTTGTTACTTGCCAGCACCATAGCGACATCCGCTGGGGTGACATTTAATGCAGCCATCTTAATTGGATTTAAGAAAATGCGCATGGAATAAGTTGCGCCGCCCAATATTTCTGCTTTCGCAACACCTTCCACTGTTTGTAATTGGGGTTGCACAACTCGGGTTGCATAGTCAGTAATTTGCTGAGGGGTCATTTCCGTACTGTCTAAACTGATGTACATCAGCGCAGTAGACGCATCTGATTTTTTTAAAATAACGGGTTGTTGTGCTTCTTTAGGTAATTGGTTAATCGTTTGTTGTACTTTACTCATCACGTCCGTGAAGGCAATTTGCGGATCAAAGTTCAGTTTAATCGTTAAAGTAATGGTACTTAATCCTTGAATGCTGGAAGAGGTCATGTAATCAATCCCTTCCGCACTGGCTACGGCACTTTCTAAAGGTGCTGTGATGAAACCGCCTATAAGCTCCGCGTCGGCGCCAGGGTAACTGGTCATAATGGTGATGACAGTATTATCCATCCGAGGGTATTGGCGAATCTGCATTTTATAGATGGCATTGATACCAAACAGTAAAATCAGCATGCTAACGACCATTGAAAGAACTGGTCGTTTGATAAATAAATCAGTGAATTTCATATTTGTCCTGCCAAAAACAACTTCATTAGTTGCTATTACTGTCCAATATTTTCTGGATCATTCGTTTCATCGAGTGGGACGTCATTATTGATCACAACCCGAGTACCATTTTGCAATTTCAAATCGCCAGTGCTGACAATCAGTTGTCCAGCCTTCAATCCTTTCTTGATTACGGTATAATTTCCTTCCTGTTCACCGGTGGAAACGAACACTCGTTTTACGGTTAAGATATCAGAACCGTCTTCATTTTTATTTTTGTTGTCTTTTTCAATGATATAAACAGAGTTGCCATATAAGCTGTAAGAAATGGCCGTTGAAGGCACAATAATCGTATTAGGTTGTACTTTCTGGCCAATTTGGATAGAAGCAAACATGCCGGGGATGAACACGAAATTCTTAATGTTACTTTTTTTATTGAGTTCAGAATCGCAAGAAACGACCAATTTATTACCGCGTACCTCTTTACTGGTTTTTATCAAAGGTGACTTAGTGGGCTCTTTTATGCCATCCGCCGGGCAATTAGGTAAAACGGACTGAATTTGTACGTTATGAGTGGTGAGATCAATTTTAGAGTTCAAAGCAGTGATTTTGGCTTGGAATATGGCATTAGGAAACTCTTCCACGGTAAAGGTAATCGGTTGATCCAGATGGATTTGTTTATACAATTGCTCGGGTAAATAAAATTCCAAATACAAAGGATCGAGCGATTGTAGAGAAACAATAGAGGTTTGCCCTGGGTTGATGTATTGCCCTAGGTTGATCTGTCGTATTCCTAAGCGACCCGCAAAAGGTGCCGTAATGTGTTTGTGGCGGATTTGCGCTTGAGTTTGCTCCACTTTAGCTTGGGCTTGTTGCAAATTGGCTTTGGCTTCATCCACATTAGAACTAGCGGTCGCTCCGCGTTTAAAAAGGTCGGCTTGTCGTTGATAACTCAGTTGTTTTAGAGCCAATTCCGATTGGTAGGATTTCAAAATGGCCTGGTCTACGCTGTCATCGATGGTAATCAATGGTTCGTCTTTTTCAACGTATTGCCCTGATTCAAAATCAATTTTAACTACATTACCTGCGGCTTCAGAGCTGACGTCTACCCCGTTAATTGCCAGGAAATTGCCGATGGAGTTAATGGTGGGTTCCCAATCGACAGCCTTGGCGACAGCAGAAGAGACGGTCACGGCTGGGGGTTGATAGCTGGCAAAAAATTGCTTAATCATGATGGTTTTAATCAGGTTAAAAGCAAT
>SCSO01000101.1 GCA_004297865.1 Legionella sp. | reverse complement strand
TGCTACATGAGGGTTTTCGTGAATGGGCACGCTCACGGGCACGAAAAAAGTCGTAGGTTGGGTCGTGACCCAACATAACCATTTCATCTTTGCTCAAGATTTTTTGTTGGGTCGTGACCCAACCTACATACGGGTTTTCGAAAACGTGCCGGTGCCCGTGAGCGTGCCCGGTTTTTATATTGTGTAATATTCAAAGACGGGCACGGGCATGGGAACGCTCACGGACACGAAAACACACATGTTGCGTTTAGAAATAAACCCCAATTTGTAAAGAAACTGTATTCGCTGAACGACCAGTCCCTACGGTATTCATATTCACTGCACCTATGGGGGCGGCACCATTCGCGAAACTATTTACGCTGTAATCAATATCATGCCGATATTCCAAACTCTCCACCGTATCTTTCCAGATCGAAATATTATAAACCGCAACATAACGTTGTTTAGGTAAATTCAAAGCTAAAGCTTGGCTGGACCACTGATATCCAACACCTATAGAAGATGGACGATTGAAAGAACGGAAAGTCATGCCTAACTCACCTTGTACCGCTTGCGGACGGGCAGCGCGTCCGTTGAAACTTAAATCTTGTGGCCTAAATGCTTGTACTACGCCCGCCCATTCGGCAGTTAAGTTGTAGCGTTGATAACCTAAGATAAGATGGGCGTCCATCGCTTTGGTTTTACGCACCATTTCATTACCGTTAGTGAAGGAACCGAAACCACCGAATGTGGTATTCACAGGTGAACCAGTACTTTGCATACCGGCAGCATCATTAAGCGAGCTAATAAAACTGACACCAATCTCGCCATTATCTTCGCCATATTTAAAGATATAACCTAAGTTGGCGCCACCCACTCCAGATTTTCCTAAAGTTGTATCAGAGCGATAGCCGTAAACCGCAGCGAAAACACCTTGTTCTTCTTGTGATTTATAACCAAAAATAAAGGGTCTGGTTTTAGTTCTTGCCAAATTCATGGTGATTGGTGCACTAATCATCGCACTCGAAAAGCGGCCGAAGGGCACATACAATTGTCCGGCGGTAAAATACAACGGCGTTCTATCCAAATTGCCGATGTTCACAAAGCCCATATTGAGATTAAAAGCCGAATTATTAATTCTTGGTCCTATCGCCGGTGGGCTTTCATCATAAGCCATGCCGATATAGGCTTCTACGTTTTGATTTAACACTGCTGCCACGTCAAGTTCGCTAGAACCTAAGGTGAAATCTGCATTCATATCACCACTGTAACCGCCATTGATCACCCCAACAGGTTCGGCCTTACCGCTCAGTGCAATGATAGGCATCTGCGGTACTGGGTAGCCAATGCTTTGATACGCTCGGTACAAACGACGACGTTGCTGCATAAGACGAATATCGCGGTTAATACTGGAAATGTTCACAATATAATCGGAACCATCGAAAGCGGGTCTATCCCCTAGGTAAGGTGAACTAACTACTGGCGTGCCGGCAATGTAAGTGACTACACGATCATCAGCGATCAACGCGGTAGGATAAAAACCAATAGACTCTGGATGCATTTCCGGAGAATGAACAGTCAGATGAGTTGTGTAAAATTTCTTGTGTACATGTGTATGTCTGACTTTAGGTGATTTTGGACCCGGACGTTTAGGTGCAGATTTTACTTTAACAACTTGTGTTCTGTGTTCGGTTTTATGATCCGACATTTTATTTTGTAAATGATCGATTTGTGCCTGAAGGTCGCGGGTTTGATGTTGTAAGCGTTGAATTTCGTGTAGGAGTTGTTGATCTGTGTTCGCATAAAGTGGGGAAGACAAGCAGGCTAAAGCCAATACAATTTTATTATACTTCATGCGGGAACTCCTGTTTATTATTTTTACTTCAAAAGCTTTTAGGCAGGGAATTATATATTGGGTTTTTTATGCTGGCTAGGTTTTATTCATGATTTAATGGAATAAAATATAGGGGAATGACAAAGATGACATTGCAAAAAGATTAGAGATAAAAAACCCATCACGAAGATGGGTTTTAAATGGAAACAGGATTAACTATACATTTCCAACATATTTGACGCCAAAGTAAGGACCGTATAAACCGTAAGACGTTTCATCAATTGTTCCATTTAAGGTAGTTAAACTAACCAATCCAAACGTTTGCATGGAATTAATATAATCTAGAACTTGATATCCGCCTTGTAGGTTTAAAACACCGTTGGCCATTGCATATTCATAATTCAATCCAAGCTTCGCTTCTATACTAGGGACCATAGACCACTTATCACCATACATAGAATTATAAACTACGTTGCTAGGAAGCCCCACAAATCCTCTATTAATTCTACTCTTACCATAGAGTATAGAACCAGCACCATTGGCAGTAAGACTAAATGCTTGGCTTAAATAATAGGAATAATCAATACCAACCACTGGGCCAATACCTTTGTAATCCGTAGCTAACAATCCGTTAACGGAAGTAAATGTTGAGCCAATAGGAGAATTAAAAAAGGTGGTGGTGACGTTAGTTAAAAGATGGGCGTATTGCAATCCACCGTAAAATCTTAACTTATCATTCATGCTCATATCAACATGCTGACCCATCACTAAATTCACTTGATCAAATTGATTAGTGTATTGAATAGAAGTTTCTCGCGGTATAAAAAACGGAGAGACTGGAATAAAGTAAGTACCATACCCGAATCCATTAGCGGTATCTTTAAAATGCGTCCACACCAAGGTAGCATCATTACCTGTATTAAAATGATATGAACCTTCTAATCGATAGCCCCAATCCCAATCTCTAGGTACTTGATCATATTGAGCAATTGGAGAATTTACTGCGGTAAATTGGTAGCCTTTAGTAGCGCCATAAATAGGTTTTAAATACAAAGCTTGAACACCCAAATCCCATGCTTGATTGACGCAAGGAACCGTGACATGGCCTGGGGTGCAAACAGGGCCCATTGCTCCTGCTAAAGCAAAGCTGCTGGTTGCCATACTCAACACAGCTAAAGTAATTTTCTTTAACATATTGACTCCATTCTAAAAAAAAAGCCCATCAGTGGAGATGGGCTTAATAAGATATCTAACTAAGTAGATATTACATGTTACCTACGTAGTGAAGACCGAACTCAAGACCTTGTAGAGCGTAGTCAGTTTCGAATAATGCTGTACCGAAACCAGAAACTGGGAAGTTACGACCATGTAAAGCGTTTACGTAATCAACCCATTTCCAACCTAGATCTAAAGTTAAATCGCCAGATGCCATTGCATAAGTATAAGCAGCACCTAACTTAGCTTCCAATTCAGGAGTAATAGCGTCTTTAGAACCATTCAGTTGTCCAGTAGTAATAAGAGTACTTAAGATACCAGAATTAAACTTGCTAGTACCTAAAAGAATAGATGCAGCGCCTTTAGCATACACGCCGAAGCCGTTACCAAATACATACATCATATCTATACCAGTACGTGGACCAGCGCCTTCAAACTCAGAGTGATCACCTGCAGCTAATACATTAGCAGCATTGAAGTGGTTGATTTGTCTGTCGATTTGAGAGTAAGTTACGCCACCATGGAAACGAATTTTTTTGTTGGCACTGAAATCAGTGAATTGACCTAATTCAACGTCAACTTGGTTCCATTCGTTAGAAAGATTGTAGGATCCTACAACAACACCACTACCAATGGTAATACCAGGAGCATACGCACGAGTGTGGTCTACATCGATTCTTGACCAGTTGATTGTTAAATCATTACCAGTGTTGAAGTGATAAGAACCTGTTAATCTAAAACCCCAATCCCAACGTGGCTCGTAGTTATCCAAAGTTTGGTTAGCAGCAGGACCAACAACATTGTTATAATGCCAACCAGCACCAGTAATTGGTTGCAAGTATAAGGCATAAACTCCAACATCCCACGCACTTCTTTCGCAAGGAACAGTTACATTACCTGGGGTGCAAACTGGTCCCATTGTACCAGCGAATACTGCACTGCTACCTAAAGCAAGAACAGCTACCGCTGTTTTTTTCAAATTTAACATGCTCATCTCCACTTTTTTATTATTAATTTCCGTTTGTTACTAATTTTTAAGTTATCAGCAACAGTACGCGTACTTCGCTCTATTCGAGAGCGTACCTGGAGTAAATTATCCAGCTGGACTTTGATAAAGTCAACAGTATTACTGAAATTTCTTAAAAAGCTAGCTACTTAATCCTTACAAATTAAGACATTACTTATGTTTTAAAGCAACAAAAAGAACTCGATGCAGCTTTTTAAGCTCCTTTCTTCTATAGAGTTTCTACTGAAGAAAGTTCCTAATTGTTTAATACACAACCAAGAGATTTCATCCACATGCATTTGTTTTTACGTTATTAGCATGCAACGTTATGAGTATCAGCACTTGATTTTAATATGTCAAGAAATTTCAGAAAAAAATCGAATAATTTCAGATAGATATCTTTTTATTGGTCACGATTGGCAATTTTTGATCAGATTTATTTCTTTATTAATTCGACGACGACTCTGCGATTTGCGGCCCGTCCTTCGTCAGTATCGTTCCTGCCTACCGGTTTTAAAGCGCCAAACCAAGTCACATACATTTTTTTCTTAGAAACGCCTAATTTCAATAAATAGTTTTGTACTGCCTGAGCTCTGAATTGAGAAATCGCGTTGTTATATCCTTTACGTCCATTTTCATCCGCATAGCCCAAAACCCTAACCTGTTCAATTTGATCATCCGCAGCTACATATTTAGCAATACGACGCAGTTGTACTTTATCATCATCGCTTAACTCTTTACTATCCACTCCGAAATGAAAAACGCTTTCTTTGACAGCAGAATAATCAAAGGACATTAAGCCACCTAAACATTGTTGATACTTCGCGTACACCTTTTGAAAGCGAATAGGTGAAATCACTACTGACACATTAAATCCTTCTGCAGAACGGTAATCAAAATTAATTTGAAAGCCTTGCGATAAGTAACCTAACAACTTTAAAGCCGGCTCACGTCTTAGGTAAATGCCGAACTCGCCCGGATTAATGCTGCTACGAGTGACCAAAATATTTTGTCCTTTGGGTTTCCAAACCGGGGAAAGGGCAAATACTTGTGCAGGTACCGGATGCAATACCTCTTCCCATTTTCTTAAGATGAAATGGGGATCTTTGGTCGCAAATTGCTCAAAGTAACCTATGCCATAATTAGGAATTTTCAAGGACAAGCCACAGCGTAAAGGGCTACCGCTCATAGTCCATTTTTCATCACCCATAGGACTGGCAAAATTAATGTGCACTGGTTGAGCAATACCTGTTTGTAGCCCTAACCAGCTACACATCAAGGTGACTTTACAAAGTTTGTTCATTTCATGCTCAAATGCCATTTTTTGCTCATCCACAGAATTAATTCGTGTTATTCTTAGGTATCGGCAATGTTGTAGGAATCTTTATAATGCGAACCCTCAGAATAAATCGCCCCGATGATTGGCATGTTCATTTACGAGATGGCGATTTTTTGCAGCATACCGTCCCTGCGACGGCTCAGTCTTTTAAACGTGCGCTAATAATGCCGAATCTTAAGCCGGCATTGACTTCTGTAGAGGCGATCAATGCATACAGAGAGCGGATTCTAGCGCAGTTACCTACTAATAATGACTTTGTTCCTTATATGACCTTCTATTTAAACGAGACGGTTACACCTGATGAACTAAACAAAGCAGCTACTTTAGATTATATTCTCGGCGCAAAACTGTATCCGGCTGGGGCTACGACCAATTCCGAGGCCGGTGCAAAATCCTTAAAAGCGCTCTATCCCTTATTGGAAATCATGCAAGACCTTGATTTGGTGTTGCAAATCCACGGCGAAGTGACTCATAGTGACATTTTTGAACGTGAGGCCTTATTTATTGAGGAATATTTAAACCCTTTGATTGCTGCCTTTCCCAAGCTGCGAATTGTTTTTGAACACATTTCCACGCAAGCCGCGGTGGACTTTGTAATGCAAGCCCCTGATAGAGTGAGTGCAACAATTACCCCGCATCACCTTCTATACAATAGAAACCAATTATTAGTCGGAGGGGTAAAACCGCATTTCTATTGCCTACCGATTTTAAAACACGAACGCGACCAATTGGCTTTACAAAGTGCAGCAATAAGTGGCAATCGCAAATTTTTCGCCGGCACCGACAGTGCGCCCCATGCAATTCATACCAAAGAAAATGCTTGTGGTTGCGCAGGTATTTATTCAGCACCTTATGCTTTGGCTCTTTATGCACAATTTTTTGCGGATAAGGATCACTTGGCACAATTAAATGCCTTTACTAGTGTATTTGGCGCGGATTTTTATCAGTTACCTGTCAATGCCGAAGAAATCGAATTGATTGAGTCGCCGCAACAAGTTCCAGAAGTCTTACCTTTTGGTGCTGAACGTGTGGTACCAATGGCAGCAGGTGAGACGCTCAAATGGAGTATTAATGGACACGCGTGATAGTATTTTAAGTTTGAGTCTTAAAGAGCGTTTTCGTGGATTCTTACCCGTCGTAGTGGATGTCGAGACAGCTGGCGTGGATCCTGTGGCTAATGCACTTTTAGAAATTTGTATTGTCTTGATCACTATAGACGAGCAGGGGTTATTACAACGCGACCAAACTTTTTTTGAACATGTTTTACCTTTTAATGGGGCCGTGCTCGATCAAAAATCCTTAGAGTTTAATAAAATAGATCCTTTTCAGCCCTTGCGTTATGCAGTGGAAGAAAAAGTAGCTTTAGAACGATTATTTAAACCCATTAAACAGGCAATGAAAAAAACAGGCTGTCAACGTGCCGTTTTAGTAGGCCATAATGCTTGGTTTGATCTGTTATTTATTAAAAATGCCGTGAAAAGAACGGGACTGAACACTCCCTTTCATCCGTTTACATGTTTCGATACCGCCACCCTAGGTGGTTTAATTTATGGTCAGACGGTATTATCTAAATCAGCGCAAGCCGCGGGAGTTTCTTTTGATCCTAGCGAAGCCCATTCAGCGATTTATGATGCGGAAAAAACAGCAGATTTGTTTTGTGTCATGACCAATACTTGGCGGAAGATGTTAGAAGAATAAAGTTGATATGTAGCCTGTATTAGACGAAGTCGTAATTCAGGCTACTTCTTTATTTTAAAGTAGATCTATAAAGCTTCAGCGTATTCAGCTAAGTAAGCAGCAACACCTTGAGGAGTCGCTTTCATACCTGCATCACCTTTTTTCCAACCGGCAGGGCATACTTCACCATGCTCTTCAAAGAATTGCACAGCATCAATAGTACGTAAAATTTCATCGATATTACGACCTATGGGTAAATCATTTACGATTTGCGAACGAACCACACCATTGGTATCAATAATAAAGGTTCCACGGAAGGCTACACCAGCAGCTGGATGTTCAACGCCGTAAGATTGACAGATGCCATGAGTAATATCTGCAACTAAGGTATAACCAACATGACCAATTCCACCTTTATCTACTGGCGTATTGCGGTAAGCATTATGGGTAAAGTGTGAATCAATAGACACGGCAACCACTTCTACATTACGACGCTTGAACTCATCCATACGGTGATCAAGGGCGATCAACTCAGAAGGACAAACGAAAGTGAAGTCTAAAGGATAGAAAAATATTAGGCCATATTTGCCTTTTAATTCTTCATGCAAATTAAATTTATCTACAATTTCACCTGACGCTTTAACAGCAGGTACACTAAAATCCGGTGCCTTACGGCCCACTAATACACTCATTCTATGATCTCCAATACATACAATTAAAATTTACGCAGTAATCGCATCACGTAACAAAGGCTCTAATTCACCTTGTTGGAACATTTCTGCAATAATGTCAGAACCCCCAATCAGTTCACCCTTTACATACAATTGGGGAAAAGTAGGCCAATCATAAACCTGTGGTAAAGTCTGGCGAATATCGGGGTTAGCCAGAATATCCACGTAGGCAAAATCTACGCCGCAGGATTCGATGCATTGTACCGCTCGCGCTGAAAACCCGCATTGTGGCATCTTAGGAGTGCCCTTCATATAAAGCAGAATTGCATTGTCTGAAATTTGCTGTTTAATTTTTTCTATAGTGTCCACTGATACACCTTCTAAAAATAAATGTTGCTAATTATGGCGAAATCCCATCAAGCCCGCAACTAAAGATTGTAACTTGCAGGTTAGGTCGAGACCCAACCTACGAAAGCTATATATTCCTGCGAGAACGACCAAAAAAGGTGATTTTACCATATTTTT
>SCSO01000100.1 GCA_004297865.1 Legionella sp. | reverse complement strand
GGTTCCCGCCGCAATCCCCATACTAAAACCCAATTCTTTGAGAATCATCCCCAGCTTAACGTCTTCAGCAAAAAATATTGCATCATGGCGTTTTAAGATCTTAAGAAAAGTGTCTCTTTCCCACATTGAAGCTGCCCCATGCGGATAAAGAACTCCTCCAAAGCGTGCCTGACTGAGTTTGGCGCAATCTGATAATTTGTACTCAAGACTTTGCCAACGCACCAAGAGGTTACTTTTAAGGGGTTGCGAATGCACTGCCACAATAGGGTAACTAACCGCCTTTACCTTCTCATTAAATAATTTCGTACCAAAGGAAAAATTTTCCGGCAAACGCATGTCGTCATCCATGGTAAAAATATATTTATAATTGGCTAAAAGAGTACCTATATATTGGGCAAAGGTTTTATTCCCAAATTTTCCCCAAATGTAATTAATTTTAGGATTCATTTTTCTGACGATATTCGGCGTATCATCCATAGGGAAATCACTATTCCCATTATCCACAATAAAAATTTGTTCGGGGTTTACATGTCTTAGACATGAACGGAGAGTCGCTTCTATTTTGTCCGCAGCCAAATGCGTGGGAATGACTACTGCCACATCCTGATTACTACGAAAAACGGCTTCATCAGTTAATTTAATTTCACGAGGTTTGTTCTGTACTGGGTATTTCGCAGAAAGAATAGCAATGGTTTGAATGACTGGATCTACTCCGTAAAGCATACACATCAGGATGAAGTTGTTGTAATTTGCAGCGGTAGAAAAAGCGCTAGTAAGCACTTCAGTGGCTATGCATCCACCCAACACCGTAGTTGTTCCTAACCACCATAATGTTTTTCTCCAGGTGACAGGAAATAGCACTTCATTAGGATTTAAAACAGAGGATAAAAAATGTGGTTCACAAAATCCAGAAAATAATTGCAGACAACTATTCACTTCTTCTGCTGCTTCTTCTTCATGAATAGAGTTTTCATTTGAGCTAGAATTTGCAGTGCGTTCTTCGCTGTACTCTGGGACAGAATTATCGTCGTCTTGCCGAATGCGCACCGAAATCACTATAAATGTCCTTATTTGAATAATCTCCGGCAGCATGTTACTGCATCAGATTAAGCAATTCAATTGGACAGTGTGATAAAATGATTTTCTGAGAGCCTATCCCACGGACGGACCGTGGGATATACCGTGTGACAACTCTATTCGGCAGCTAATGCCACATCTTGGGCTTTCAAACCTTTGGGGCCTTTATCCAGGACAAAGGTTACTGCATCATTTTCATGTAGGGTTTTGAATCCAACACCTTGAATGTCTTTGTAATGTACAAAAATATCATCGCCTTGCTGATTTATAATAAAACCAAATCCCTTTTTTTCATTAAACCATTTCACATGGCCTGTTTCTCTTTGCGACATTAGCTCTTCCCCTTTGTCTTAACTTTTTACTTTTTTTTCTAGGTTAAACATTATTAAATAATACATTGTAGCGATAATCAGTAACTAAAAAATAAAGGTAAAGCTTAATAGTCAACTGCGCTATAATGCACACTTTTGTAATGCACTAAATCTCATGCATTTAGTTAGCATAACAGTTTTTTGTTGATTGTTAAGGTTTTTTTTCAAAATAGGTGCTTGTTTTCAATAATTTTTTTGTTTTAGGAATCATTATGGATCATACGAAATCATCTTTTATAAAATTAGCTCTAGATAGCAAAGTTTTAAAATTTGGTGAGTTTACTTTAAAGTCCGGCCGTCTAAGTCCTTACTTTTTTAATGCCGGTTTATTTTATCAAGGTCAGGCGTTAAAACAGCTTGGACATTTTTACGCAAAGACTCTACTCGAGAATAAGGTCTCTTTTGATCACCTCTTTGGACCCGCTTATAAAGGTCTTCCATTAGCGACTGCTGCAGCTATCGCTCTTGCAGAATTAGGTCAAGACGTAACTGTCACTTTTAATCGCAAGGAAGTGAAAGATCATGGTGAAGGCGGACAATTGATAGGTGCCCCGCTTTCAGGAAAAACGTTGATCGTAGACGATGTGATCACCGCTGGTACTGCATTTAGAGAATCGCAAACCTTGATTCAACAAAATGGTGGTGAACTGACTGGCGTAATTATCGCTTTAGATCGATGTGAACGTGGCTTGACTAATCAATCGGCTATTTCTGAGATTAGAGCTCAGGGTATTGAGGTTTATTCAATTATTACTTTGTTTGATCTTATTGAGTATTTGGAAAATGCGGAGGAAAAGGAACAGGTTGCCAAGTTAAAGTCGTATCAAAGTAAATATGGCGTGTAATTAATGTTGCAACTGTCTTGAATATTCAATCCAAGACAGTTGCAACATGCGGGTTTTCGTGAACGTGCCCGGTTTTTATATTGTGTAATATTCAAAGACGGGCACGAAAAAGTTGTTGGGTCGTGACCCAACCTACATTTAAAAATTCACACTAACCTACATTTCTAACTCTCGTGCGTATCAAAAACC
>SCSO01000099.1 GCA_004297865.1 Legionella sp. | reverse complement strand
GGAACAACAAACCCATCAATATAATCCATAAAGTTCTCCAAATATTTTTATACCTACTATATCATGAAAAGCTTAAAATCAATGGGATCAGACTCGATTGATTTGATGTGATAAAATACTTCCCAAACATTTTGCTAACCAGGATTTAAGGCCGTGGCAGACATTATTAATCTAAATAAAAAGAGAAAGGCTAAGCAACGCTTAGAAAAAGAGAAGCAAGCCTCAGAAAATCGCATTAAATTCGGAAGAACCAAAAAAGAAAAACTGCTAGCGAAACAAGAGAATGAACGCAATCAACGCCATTTAGATGGTCATCAATTAGAAAAGGATATTAAAATAGCGTATTTAAAAGAATATCCCGAAGTCATTCCAACTCTTGCAAAAATTTGGCATGAAGTTTTAGGAAGCATCTGGATTGCTGATGTAGGAATAGAACAAATTGAGCAAGGGTTTTATGATGAGTTAAATGATAGTACTCTACCGCTTACTTTCATCGCATTAAAAGGTAGTCAAGTTATTGGCGCTATTTCCTTACATAAACATGATGAAATAAAACCCGATTTAACCCCCTGGTTGGAATCACTTGTAGTGGATAAGACCTATCAAAATCAAGGCGTGGGTAAAATGTTAATAGAAAAAATACGTCAAAAGGCACGTGATTTGGATTTTAAAAAACTTTACCTTTTTGCATTTACCCCTGCCCTTGTTAATTATTATGCCCAATTCGGGTTTAAATTGATGGGCATAGATAGATTTAAGGAACAGGAGGTTAGCCTAATGGAGTTAATGCTATAATCAATCGACTCTGCCCTCATTGATTTCAATTTTTTTATGAAGAGTAAAGATTCAGGAGCCATAATGAATATCAAAAAAATTAACAGATTAATAATCCCACTATTATTGGGGTATAGTTCAATAAATTACGCGCAGCCAATTGAAGCAAGAGAACTACTTAAAACCACTAAAAGCTGGAATGGTGCATCATTACCAAGTTTTGGGCCAGATCATCCGGAATTTAATATAGTGAATTATAAATTAGCACCTAAGACAAAGACTCCGGTTCATTTACATCCAATGAATGGAGCGGGCTACATCATTTCAGGGGAATTAACTTTATATTCTACTACCGATCCGCATGGTGATTTTTCCGATATAAGTAAAGTAAAAAAGATTACTTTAAAAGCCGGTCAAGCATGGACTGAAACAGTAAACACTTGGCACTATGGCGAAAATAACTCTGACAAAGACGTTGAATTAGTTATTTTCTTTGCCGGTGCAAAAAACACCCCTTTATCACTTTCTATGAATACTAAGTCATATTAACCTGACTAAGTCAGTTAATTTGATTTTTAAAGAAGTTAGATAGCATTAAACAGTACAGCTATCCATGCAAAAAGATTGAAAATTGTACTTTTCACGGATTATTTTTTTAATTGCGTATAGGGGTCGCGAAAATTTCATCAGCACCCCTATTTATTTACGACAGAGTACAAGCTTGACCTCTTGGCAATAACTGTTTAAAATATGTGCAATTAAGTAATGGAATCAGCACATGCCAAGAGATATATCCGATTTTCACGGTAAAAATGTAGTCATTGGTTGTTCAGCTAGTCACCGTCTTTGTAATCATAAACATCACCCTGAAGCTGATTTTTTTTCGATTGATAGAGATGAAGCAGAGAACCCCGATTTTGTTTTTGATATACGCGGTCAATTACCCCAAGAATTTCGCCAAAAATTTAACATTACTTTTCTTGAAAATGTGGATTTCGCGGCTTATAACGAACCTGCAAACACGGCTGTTCCCGTTCCAGTATCCATAGGTATGCATGCTAGTATATCTAGAGGTCTCCGTAACATCTTAAACATGACCCACATCGATGGTTTTATTGTTATCAAAGGTTGTTCACGAATTAGAGAGTTTAGACGCAGCATGCAAGATCTCAATTATATCGAATTAGGATCTAACCAGAGAATTAATCTGCCTCACACCTGTATTATTCCTAAAAACCAACAACTAACCATTAGTGAAGTTAATGAACGAATCAGAGCTAACCACGATCTCATGCAGTTAATTGAGAGGTTAAATAGTACTAATTATATACCTATAGAACATCAATTTTCTTTTTGTAACGCTACCTATGAATCCATGCCCACTTTGCGCGCAGACTGCTTGGGCAACTCTTTTGTTTTCACATTAAATGATGCTGATAAAACAAGAATAGCCCAGCATAAAAATCATCCAGCAGTTCAAGCATTTTATGACGCTATTAGCGCTTTAAAATCTATTAAAGGTCAAAGGGTAAGACCTTTGGACTACCAAACCTATGGTATGGTAATGGATGAAATGATTAATAAAGCAGATAATTTTTTTAAACACGATGAAATAATAATACAACGGGACTTAGCTATCTTCCAAAGAAAATTTGCTCTTTACATCGAACAACAGAGACGTTCATTACTGCATCAAGGAATCGATGCCTGCTTTCATTTAACAAAAATACTTTTCGCCCTCACTGGGTTAGGTGCCTTAGTACTCTCAGTGCATGCAAAAATAACTCAAGGTCAATGGATACCTACCTTTTTCAGTATCAACCCACAAGATAAATTAATGGATGACATCGATAAGGCTTTAGATAACTTGAGTAATATGATTACATCCTGCTAATAGGTGCAAAATGTAAGATTCGTCCGCCTGCGACAGAGAATCTTACTTCATAAAATGATCATAGATAGCCCGGCTTGTTAGTGCTATTGCTCGATTACGTGGATAGTCACTAGCAGACTGTGATTTTACATAAATGGCGATGGCGATGTGCCCTTTGTTTTTGGGTAGCGTAATAATTCCTACGTCACTGGCAAATCGGTATAGATTTTTAGCACCGGGATAATTGATGTATTTGCGCTCGTCTATACCCCAAGTCCCCGTTTTATGAGCCACTTTTACGTAATGAGGCAGCAGCCCTTTTATTCTATGTCTACCCGTTCTACATTGTTCCATGATGTGAATAAGTAAATTAGTGCTTTCTTCTGAGAGAATTTGTCCTTTAAACAATTTAACTAACAAGAGCGCCATATCATTGGGTGTAATTGTATCGCGAATATCCTTTTCAAATCGTTGCCAAGCTGACACTTTTTGCCACAAGGGTGTTTGGTTAAAGATCCTCTTCCATAAATAAACCGTATGGTGAGTCTTTAAATAAGAGCGCGCAACATGATTGGTATCCATTAGTATTTGAAGGATAGAGCGATTAATGATGACGTTTTTAAAACCTATTTCACCCATGCGTTTCGTCACATATACAGGGCCTTTGGCTGCGTGTAAAAGTGCATCACTTGCACTATTATCGCTTTCAATCATCATTAGTTTTAAAATTCTTTGCATAGAAACACTAGTCTTTCTTCTTTCGAATGTATGATATAAAGACCCAGAACCTGGTACTGAATTTTTAAAATCGAGCGTCATTGAACGGTTCAAAGAATCTTTTTTCTCATCAACGCGATGCAAAAAAGCTATTGCTATGGGCAATTTAATAGTGCTTGCCATAAAAAATCGTTTGGTCCCGTTGTGGGTAATCATTTTATTTTTTTCGATTAAAATGGCGCTAACACCGATGATGACTTTCGAATTTTTTTCTATAGATGAAATTTTGCGCAGTAGATCCTTTTCATTCCCAATAGCAAAACCATTGATAGAAAATAGATATATAAGACACCAAGGTAGATATTTTTTAATCTTAAATACCGCTGCAGATAAGAATAATCGAAAGCGCATGGCGTCATTCATTCCTTGAAGATATAGATACTATAAGTTTAAATGGGATTCTTAAACTTATCCATAGAGATTATAGGATTATCAGATCTTGCTTCTTGCTTTTTTAGATCTTCGTTTGTGATTTCCTTAGGGTTTTGCGGGACAGTATGGTTGTTATGGAAGAATGCTGCATTGTTTTGGGTAATGGAATTATGAATCGGGAGTTGCGGAGCCGTTTTGGATGCGTATACAGCAGATAAATCCACTACGATACGATGGGTGATACCCGCCATAGCATCGATTAAAAAATCTGGAAAAGGGATTGTTTCCCCAGCGGCCTTGACACAGACTTTAATTAATTTGCCTATGATGACTTGAATGGGAATGTTGGCTTTAGCGGTAATGAGGTGAGCACCGAAGGATTCTTCTTCGTTTTTACTTCGCCAGGTATCGATTAGTTCACCTGACCAATAAAAGGCTGGACTTGATATGCCGAAGTATGGAATTAAGGAGCATAATACCCCGGAAGAACCCGTGAATAATTTGCCTTTATGGGTCCACAGATATTGATTTATCCATTGTTTTTCTAAGGGCATTTCAATCATTAAACGCGCAATGATTCCACAGGTGTACACTAGGCTTTCAGTAGTGAGTTGATTCACCATTGTACTGCTTGTTTGCGGGAGTCTACTCGCTGGATGAAGAGCAGCGGCTACAGCCACGTTAAAAGCAGCACCATATAAATGACGGTATTCGACTTTTCTACTAATCAGAGTATCAGCGAGATTTATCAGGTTCTTCGATAAATAATAAATACGCAGATCAATGGCAAAACGTATGGCATCAAATCCCTGTTCCGGATCTCTTAGTAAGTAATCGGCAAGAAAGCTCATTGAAATTGCAACAACTTCAATACAATAGCCTTTCAGAGCTGTGCGTACTGTACCCCAACTAATGACCATAGAAGGCTCCATGCCTTTTTGAATCCGAGGAATTATAGGTTAGATCTGTGTACAGATAAACCCGAAGGATTCAGAGTTTTTCTTCTTTTTGTATTGGTCTCAAACATATTATTTGGGTTTTGTGCTTGATGAAGATCAATTTCATCACGAAGTCTTTGCATTAGGTTCGCAATCTCATGCTTAAATTGCTGCTTATGTTGTTCTCTGTCAGTGAATTCGTTGTTTAAATAATCCCAAATGCTATCTTTAAACTGTCTATGAATGCTTAAAACTTGGGATTCAGAAGATCTTGCTAATTTCTGAAATTGTTTAATTGTGTTGATGAGGAATTCATCACATAAGGCATGCGTTTTTATTCTTTTAAACAAGGCGGAACACTGACCATAACTCCCTTCAACCGCTTGGGTGGTTTTATCATGGATTAATTCATACAGAAATTCTGAGACTTGAGGTTTGTCTCTGAGATCTGCTACAAAGCCTTGTTCTTGGGTAAAAAATTCTTTGGTTTGTTCAAAGTATTGAGTCAAGGCCTGACCATCCATAGTATTCAATGCGGTATAAGTATTTCTCTGCAGTTTTTCAAATAAATTTTTTCTCTTTGGAGATGTTGAGTTTTTTTGCGCTTGCTTCAATTGCTGAAATAATTGTACTAAGCCATTAAGCTGTAAATGAAATTGCTGCAAAGAATCATACACAGTTTGTGCCTGTTCCAACTGCACTCCCTCCCTCAAGAAATTTTGTACCGCTTCCATCACAGGATGACTCATGAGTAATTCGCAACCAAGTTGTGCTAGGGTCCTTTGGTCAAGCATAATCCTGCTGATGAAATGAGCTGCTTTACTTAATAGGTTCACATGGGTTTCTATGTCATCTAGTTGATCACGTGAAGTGGTGGTATACAATGCCTCCAATTCTTCATGAAGTAGAGGGTAATCCTGCTTGCTAAATAAGCGAGTTAATTGTCCTATTAAGCGCTCAATATTTACCAGATGCTCATAATCTAGGGCTAAGGGCACAATATCCATAGCAGTTGTCCAATCCATATTGGTCAATAAAGTTCTAGTGTGTAATTTAGCTTGAATTTTTTGTTTGGCTTCGGCAAATCCAGGTGAACAATTAGTATGCAGACTTAATATATTAGCGCAAGCCAAGTTAAACTGTTTCAATTTATCGCGAATAGTGAGTAAATCAGGAGGAACTACTAAAATTAAATCAGCAGAGGGATTGATACAAGCACTTTTAATTGCCATCCCTAGAGGACTATCATCACCTATTTCTCTGATGAGATTGAGGATATTCTCTTCAATTTTACTAGTTTCCTCCAATACTTTAAGATGCTGCTGTACAATTTTTATATTAACTAAATCATCTTTTGCAGTTTCAGGATGCTTGATAAAATGGTTATAGAATAAACTCGCAACGCGATTATTAGTGCCAAAGATAACTTCTGAATCGGCATTCGTAGTAGCCTGATAAAGTACTCTACAGGTTTTAGCCCAATTTAAGGTAGGTTCTTTATCGGTATTTAGATAAGCATTTAAGGTACCAGCCTCAAGCTTAGCACCTAATTCTATGGCACATTGAGTTTGTTCTGCTGAAAGACCACTCTCTTCGATGCACGGTGTAGACAGCGTCAATTGCGAAAAATCAAAATTATTTTGTTTTAGTTGTTGTAGTAGATTTGGTCCTATGGAAAATAATTTAGCCTGCAGTGCTGCCATTAAATGAGGATACATCTGTGGTTCTTGTATGAACCGAGAAATAATGTATTGTGCATAAGGTCCCTGCACTAAGCGTATCAATTGGTCGTTTGTTAGTTGATTTAACGGAGTTGCAGCAAGATTGCTCAATTCCTGAGCTTCTATTAGGGTGCGTTGTTCAAGTAATTGGTTAAAAACTGCCAGTGCATTTTCCATTGAAACACGGGCATCTGGATGATACTCCGTAAGTTGAATAATATTTTGTGTGATTATTTGCGCCTCAACCGGCGTTAAATCAGTAATTCCTGCCATTAAATTTATAAATTTGTTATCTTTGTTAAACACATGGAGTTCTTCGGCATCCTTAACGAGATCACGTGATTCGTCACCCCATAATTCGGCTATAACGCGACCGAGCGAGGCATAATCACTATGTTTATCCTGTATTCTTGCTTTACTTGAAGAGTAAATATAAGGGTCTATATATAAGGCAGTACCCTTTTTCGATGTAGTACATTTGTCGTTTAACTCAGATAAGCCAAAATCAATAAAGCGAACATTAAATTCGTCATCAATAATGATGTTCTCGGGCTTAATATCCCGATGCACAAGATATTTATTATCTTTAAGCGGTTGATGCAACTGCAGTAAAGCTTTTATTAAATTCACTGCAATTTTAATTCGTTTTGTTGAGTCTAACGCCACTTCTCCCGTCTTTGCTTTTGTAAGAAGGGCTTTCAAACTCTGCCCTTCTTGTCGATTCATGATCAGAAACGATGCAGGATTTTGGGATTCGCCATCAGAATAGGTAAATGGAGGAATTTTATAACCCATGTGGGGAACATAAGGGCCAGTAGCATATTCGGCCTTATAAGAGCTCAGTATTTTATTCGAATCCATCATTCCATTAGTATTCAAATTGATATTGGTTTTAATCACTTGTCTATGGTTAGGAACAGCCGCTTCAAACGTCCAACCCTCATTTTTCTGCCTCCATACTCCTATTACCGGATAGACAAATCCAAAAGACCCGCTTCCCAAACATTCAGTATCGCATACAGCAAAACAATGACCCTGGTCTTCAAACTCCACTAAAGGATAGGTGAATAAGTATTCGGAGGTGCCCTGAGATAAAGGATAAAATGAGGGAACATAGCCTGTACCCTCAATGATCTGGGGTAAGGTTTTATCCAGACCAGGATCGCTTGGGTTTATCACAGTGTATTGAGTTGAATAAGGATTCATACATAAATCACAAAAAAGGGAGCATTATACATTTTTTGCTCATAAAGAGCAATTTAAGAGACAAATCAAGGGAGGGCTTAAGATAATATACGACTTTCTCTATTAGTTTGTTTTGTGCTCCTAGAATAACTTCCTAGAGCCTCTTACTTAAATAATATCGCTTGTGTCCTTCGGGGCAATCCTGCAAAATCC